>RCNO01000020.1 GCA_003731685.1 Bacteroidetes/Chlorobi group bacterium MS-B_bin-24 | reverse complement strand
TAACTGCTCAACTTTTTTAGTTAATTCTTTCATCCCTGCAACCTATTATTTTTGTTAAAATTACAAAAAATTAAATCTTTTAATTGCATATTTCGGGTTAATTGCAGATGCCCATTGTGATAGCAAACTAAAAAGACATCCGATGCTTTAAATACAACGGATGTCTTCATTATGAAAGAAGTTTTACAGTTCTTCTTTTTTAAATCGATTTCCTATTAGTTAAAGAAAAATTATTTGATGCTGTAATCAATCAGCTCATCGCGAGAGCCATTAAATTTGAAGTTCTGTATAATAACATTTATTGAGAATGGGTCCGTTTGACGACGCACAATTCCTATGCCTTCACCAAACCAAATATGAGTTACGACGTTGAAATTAAGGTTTATAGGCATAGGCATTCCGGAAACATTTAATTTAATTACCATTCCAAAAGTAATAATGAATTCAGTTGCATTGACTGGTTTCCCTTTAATAGTAAAGGTAGTGTTTTCGCCTCTGCGACCTTTGATGGAAATGGTTGGAGTCATTTTCCCAGACACTCCAATATCGGGGGGAATATCAACTGTTGCAAGTGTTGTGTCATTCAGAATAGTCCATTGATTTCCGGGGGAAAGCGAAAAGTCAGCAATTTGAACCCATTGATTTCCTTGTTCGATGGGAATGAAATCATTATTGAACAAAGAGAGCAGAGTGTAAACTTTTGTCCCTTCCTCGGCGAAATATGTAGTGTCTGTGCCAGTGTCCTTACTGTAAGAAGATACATAAATTATTGCATTCTTCCCAAATAAAGTTTCTGTTCCAACAATCTTTTCTAAAGTAGTATCTTCGGTTCCGGGGATACGGATACTCATCGAATCAAGTTCGTAGGTCAGGAACTTCCAGTAGCTCCCGACTGTTGTTGGAAAGTAATCCTTGTTTGTGTTGCTCGATGTGGAATTGTCTTCTGAACAAGAAACTATGATAAATGAAACAATAAGAAGCATTAAGGCTGATAGTTTTTTGATTGAGAACATAAGAACTCCTTTTTGTTATACAAATTACAAATTTAGCAACGAAATTTTAAAAAATATATTATAAAAGTTTAAAATTTTACTTGTGCCTGAAAGATTAACTGACGACGAGGCATTGGATAATTTAATATCACTTCGTATTGGACATCGAAAATGTTCAAAATTTGGAGTGAAAGGTTCAAACGATACTTTTTATTAAATTCAATATCTTTTGCAAGTATAATATCTAAAAGAGAGTATTCCTTCATCAATGAGGATTTAGAATTGTCGGGAAGTGAAAATCTATTTCCAATATAAATTCCACGAAAAGTGATGAATGAGCCGAAAGGCAAAGAGAAGTTCAGCAGGAAATTGGCAAGGTGTTGGGGGGTATAAATTAAATCTTTACCAAATGTAGGTGAGTTGCTGGTTTGGTCTGTTGCAAGGATATATGAATAATTTATAACAAAATTTGTTTTTGGCAAGTTGCCCGAAAGGGAGAATTCCAAGCCCCGTGAAAAAGTTTTGGCAATATTCATTGCAGTCCATTGTATTGGAGACTTTGGAACAGAAACTATCTTGTTTTTTGTTGAGTTAAAGAATAAGGAAATTTTGGGTTCAATCAGGGGGAAAATCTTCGTAGAAACTTCAAAATTGAAAGAGATAGTGTTTTCGGGTTGCAAATTTGTGTTTCCATAATTCAAATAATACATTTCGTTGAAAGTTGGAAGACGAAGATTTGATGAGGCATTTGCTTTAAGACAGAAAATCTCGTTCTTGGGAGCCAATAGAATTCCAAACAAATACTCCAAGTTGCTTCCCAGATTTTCCGTAAAATCCATTCGATAACCATTTTCGAAAGTTAGTGAGTAATTATCGAAAAATAAGAACTTGGTGAATTTTATTCCCAAAGCGAAATTGTTTCGGTGGACATAATTATTTACACTGACATCGAGCATATCCCCTTTTAACGAAGCAAAGGTATATTCTGCAAAACCTGTGAAATCGATAAATTTAAGATTCTTACCATAGCTTGTTTTGAAAGTGAATTCGTTGTTGAAGTATTCTACCTGATTCTTTTTCAAAAGAATGCCAATACCATCGGGGTCGTAAAAGGTATTTTGGGAATGAATAAAATTAAAAGATAAATTCAGATTTGAGTCGAGAAGGATATATGGTTTAAGGTTGTAGCTAATGAGGATAAACTTATCTTTCATTTTGGCATTTTTATTCTCGACAGCATTCTGTAACACTGCACCCGGAACACCACGATTGGCAAAAGTCAAAAGGATTTTTAAATTTGATTCTAAAAAACTGCAATGAAGTTTATTGTTGTAGAATAAAGAAAATAGTTGTATACTGCTATTTTGCCGTTCGTAGGTTTTTTCCACCCCAAATTCGTTGATTTTAATTGGGTAATTTCCTTTGGAGTAGAAGTAATTTAATGCAATCGATGCAGAATAGTTGGGAAAAACAAAGATAGGCATTTGAATAGTGGAGATGAAATCATTGAATGAGCCCAGACCGAGTTTGAATTCGTATCTTTTGGTATCAATTTTCTTTGTCGAAAAATTCACAACGCCGCTTGCAGAATTGCTGCCAGCCAAAATTGAATATCCGCCTCGATATACTTCAATTAAGTCAAAAAAATCTAAGGGAATCAAAGTTAAGTCGAGCAGACCGTTTTGCTGATTGTTAATTTTAACACCATCGATTAAAATTCCCGCGTCGGCACCCGAAAATCCACGCAGAGAAATTGTCTTGATTCCACCTACGCCTCCATAGTCTTTGATATAGACGCCGGGTATGTAAGTTAATGCTTCATTTGCCTTGCCGAAACCAAAAATCCTAAGTTCATTTGAATTAATTGACGAGGAGGAGAAAGAAAATGACCGAAGTTGCTCGCTGGGTTTGGAGGCCTCAACGACAACTTCGGTTTTTAATTTTGTTTCTGTCGTATCCTTTGCTAAGACTTTTACAAGGAAAAATATACTAAGAGCAAAAAAAGTTAATAAATATTTCATCAATGGGCAATGACAAATGGAATTGTCCAAATGCGACTACCGCCTGAAATCCGAGCGAAGTATACGCCATTGCTTAAATCATTTACTGCGAGAAGCAATTCTTTTCCTGCAAAATTCAATGTAAATGATTTGATTCTTTCGCCGTTGCTACTGAAAATATCCACCGTAGCTGTGGATTGTATATCGCTGGGCAAAATAAGCTTACAAAAGTCGCTAACAGGGTTGGGTGATATTTGAAAATCTTGCGTTTTGATTAAATCAGGAACGTCGGAAAAGTTTACAAGGACAAAAATTTTATTGTTGGGTGAATAATCCTGCAAGAATGGACTTGTTACAGCCACAACGGAGAAATTTAAAGTGTCATATATTGAAAACAGACCCTCGAGCTTGCCATCGAATGTTTTTTTGCCGACGAGATTACCATTGGTATTGTAAGTGTAAAGATTGCCGTCGTATGCAGTGGTAAGAATGAGATTATTTTGGAAGATATTAGATTCGCGGGGACCGTCGTAATCAGTGGTTGGAAGTTTAATGGTTTTGGTTATTTCAAGCGTTTGGGTATTGAGAATATGGATTTCGTGGGACCCGTTTACAGTTATTAAAATGTGATTTGAATCAAGGGGACTTAAATGATTGCCTGCTGAACCAATATTTAATTGGATATTATACATTATTTCAAAATCGTTAGGTGCCATATTTATTAAATTATAAACAATTAGTGTTGAATTATCAGAACCGAAAGTACCTTCGCAAAGGATGAACAATTTTTTATTTTGAACTATGGCTTGCTGTGGATTGGGGTCAACATTTGTTTCAAAGTAAATTTTGTTTTGTTCCGGTTCAACAATATAAAATTTATCAGCTTCCAACTCTGGTGCTCTAATACTAACTAAAAGGAAACCGTTATAAAATGATATTCCTGAAACTTGAGCATCTGATGGATCCAAAGGTTGATAAGGAGGTTCTGGATTGGAAAATGGATAAATTGTCTTTATTTTACTTCCATCTGTAATGTTGTAAAAAGAAATACCAAGATTGGTGTCGGGTAGAATTATTGTGTTTTTGCCCATATCTAAGCCAACTCTTGTTGGAAAGGGAATAGAAGCAAAGGGCAGGTCTGCAATTTTTTGTGCAGTGATAGACCCGCTAAGTACACTGGAATAAGAAATTTTGTAAATCGCTGGTTTTTCGTCTCCGGAGTCTTCGACACCGTTGAAATTGGCATCGTATCCAATGGTGATAATCAGCAGAATGTAGTCATTAGCAGCGAAATCGTAATATACTGTAATGTAAGTAGGCGCTTTCCCCACTTCGATGGGGAAAATTGTATTTAGTTGTGCAAAAGAAATACGAGGTGCGAGAAGAGAGAACAAAATTGCAAAAAATAATGTTAGTGATTTCATAACCAACCTTTCAATTAGTTAAACAAAAAATTCGTATATTAAAAATTTTAAAAATCAAAAATAATAAAAATTTAAAAATCAAAAATAATAAAAAGGTTTAAAATGAACAAAGCAGTGATAATGTCTGGTGGTTTTGGAACAAGGTTGCGTCCATTAACTCTGACAATTCCAAAACCAATGGTACCAATTGTCAATACTCCAATAATGGAGCATGTGATTAATTTGTTAAAAAAGTATAACATTCGTGATATTGTAACTTTGCTTTATTTTCAACCAGAGGTAATTACAGAATATTTCAAGGATGGAAGTGGTTTTGATGTTAACATCAAATATGTACTTGCCACTGCGGATTACGGAACTGCTGGTGCGGTTAAGAATGCCTATCAATACTTAAACGAGCGGTTTATTGTTATTAGCGGTGATGTTCTGACAGATTTTGACTTGCAAGAAGCCATTGATTTTCATATTGCAAAGAATTCGCTCGCCACAATACTTTTAACAAGGGTTAAAACGCCTTTGCAATATGGAATTGTAATTACTGACAAGGATGGTCGAATTGTTCGTTTTCTCGAAAAGCCTTCGTGGGGCGAAGTATTCTCTGATACAATCAATACGGGAATTTACATCCTCGAACCTGAAGTTTTGGACTTAATCCCGTATCAATCCGAGTTTGATTTCAGCAAAGATTTGTTCCCGTTGATGTTGAGGAACAAGATGCCTCTTTATGGTTTTATTGCAAAAGGCTATTGGAAAGATATTGGTAATCTGGAAGAGTACCAAAATGGACAATTTGATGCTTTAAAAGGAAAAGTGAAAATAACTATTAAAGGAACCAAAAAAGAAAATGTTATCGTTGGGCAGAATTGCCAGATTTCACCGACAGCAAAATTTTTTGGCAAAGTTGTGATTGGAGACAATGTCATAATTGAAGATTTTGCTGAAATAACCGATTCGGTTATTGGAAATTTTGTGAAAATTAGTAAAGGTGTTCGAATTAAAAGGACAACTCTTTGGGATAATGTAAAAATTGGAGACTTTTCCGAGCTTACAGACGATGTTATCTGTAACGACTGCAATATTGGGGACTCTGTTACAATCGCCGAAAATGTTTTCATTTCGACTGGTTGCACAATTGGGAGTGGTGCAATACTGGCTCCAAACATTAAGCTTTGGCCAATGAAGCACGTTGAGAGCGGAGCCAAGCTCTCTCGTTCTTTAATACAAGAAGAGAAATGGCAACGCGAACTTTTCACTGGTGCAAGAATAACTGGTTTATCCAATCTTGAAATACATCCCGAGTTTGGGGCTAAGCTTGGTATGGCTATTGGGATGACTTTCGGAAAAAATTCAAACATAATTGCAAGCCGCGACCCCGACCGTGTTTCTCGAATAATTAAACGTTCCATCACCGCAGGTCTTGCTTCTGTTGGTGTAAATGTAAATGACTTGCAAACTACCTCAATACCGCAAACACGCCAGGAGCTACGCACAGGTAAGTATGCTGGCGGAATCCACGTCCGCCGTTCACCAAGGAATCCCGATAAAACTGATATCATCATTTTTAGCAGCGACGGTAGGGACATTAACCTTTCCAAGGCAAAAACTATAGAACGATTCTTTTTTGGCGAAGATATTAAACGCGTACATTACAGCGAAGTTGGTCATTTGTATTATCCCGAACGAACTAACGAAATTTATATCAATCGCTTTCTTAATTCGCTTGATGTTGGAGCAATAAGGAAAAAGAATTTCAGAATCTTAATGGATTATTCTTATGGTCTTGCATCCACAATATTTCCGATTATTCTTGGCTCATTAAATGCCGAAACACTTTCGCTCCACGATTATGTTGATGCAATGAAACACAAGCCTATGCCCGAAGGAACTATCATTGAAAGTCCCGAGGCTTGTAGGATAATGAAGTCTTTGGGTTATGAATTAGGATTTATTATCGAACCAGGTGCCGAAAAAATCCTTCTCATTGATAGCCGTGGCGTACTTTATCCACCTCAAAGACTTTTGACAATAGTTACAAAATTGTTTTTGGAAACAAATAGAGATAAAGAGAATTATAAAATTGCAGTAACTATTGTTGCTCCTATGGAGATTGAGAAGATTGCTTCGGATTATAATGTCGAAGTAGTGCGTATAAAGAATTCTCATTCAGCAATGATGGAAGCAACACGAGATGAAAGTGTAAAGTTTGTTGGAGGGGTCTGGGGCGGATTCATTTTTTCGGATTTCCTTTTTGCAAGCGATGGGATGTATTCTATCGGAAAAATTCTTGAGATGCTTGCAAAAACGGGATATACAGTAGAACAACTTGATGAAATGCTTCCGCGTCGTTTTCAACATATAATTAGCATTGACTGTCCTTGGGAGCAAAAAGGGAAAGTCATTCGCCGAGCCTTGGAATTTTCCGAAGGCTACCAACGTCAATTAGTTGAAGGAGTTAAAATTTTCAAAGATGGTGATTGCGCTTTGCTTTATCCCGACCTTGAAAAGCCAGTTTTTCAAATTATTGGCGAAAGCGATGAGTACGAAAAGGCAGTTAACCTGACCAAAAAGTTTCAAACATATGTTCAAACTTGGATGCAGGAAGAATTTTAAGAAGGTGTGGATGATGATTGGATTTGGCTACGATTCTCATAGGCTTGTTCAAGGGAGAAAACTCTTTCTTGGTGGAATTTTAATCGATGAGGAGTTCGGACCCATTGCACACAGCGATGGCGATGTCGTTATCCATTCACTTATCGATGCCATACTTGGGGCCCTTGGAAAAGGTGACATCGGCGAGTTTTTCCCTGATAGCGAGCCAAAATACAAAGATATTAGCAGCGTTTTGCTGTTGCAAGAAATTGTGGCACTGCTAAAAAATTCGGGCCATTCTATTATAAATATAGACATAACGATTGTTTTCGAGAGGAAAAAATTAGGGGACTTCAAACAACAAATTAGGGAAAATATCGCCAATATATGTGGAATTCAACCAGAATTTGTGAATGTTAAAGCTAAAACAAACGAAAAAATGGGTTTCATTGGTCGTGGGGAGGGTATACTTGCTTTTTCGGTTTGCCAAATTCAATAAAATTTTGTTGGTTCTTTTTTTCCTTTCATCATCCATATCCATTGTCTTTTCCGATGATACGTTTCCATACTCTTTTGATTTATTTCAAGGCTTTGCTGGGGGCAAGTTGTTTATTTTCCCAATAGGTAGCTCGTTTAAATCGGTCTTTATGAAGCCAACTTTTGGAGAGTTTAGCGAATCTGTTTTTTTCTGGAATGGTCTCCGCCGTGATACAGCTTTTGGGATTCCAACTGTGCCTCCTTCAATAATTTTTGCCAAAAAATATAAAAATAATTTGATTTTTGTTTCAACCGAAGCCAATCGGGCCTTTATTTCGTTGATGGACCTCTCATTCAAAATTGTTAATGTTGTAGAAATTCCAAACGATGGTGGATTCTATTCGTTCGACAAGGTCAATATTCTTTGCGATACCTCAAAAAATAAAGTTATTCTTTTAATAAATGATTATTTGTTTTTGGTAAATATCCAAAACCAAAAAATCTATTGCGAACTAATTTCCAAAAACGTTATTAACGCTTGTTTTGTCGACAAATTGCCTTATGAGTTAGCTTTTGTTCGTTTCGAGGAAGGCAACGGCTTTGCTTATCTGCTCGATACCGTACGAAAAGAAAAAGTTCTCTTTCGTGTAGATTTGAGCGACGAAGTTTCCATATCACAATATTTTGACAAAATTGTTGTTGTTTCTTCATCGAAGTACTATAATAGTTCTTTATTTCAAATTGCAACTTTTAGCGAAGGTTTGGTCAACAAGTTCTGGGTGGAAACTCGTCTTTCTCGGCTTTCCGTTTATGCAACAAAAGATGGTGAAAAAATTTATTATTTACGGAACTATGGCGGTGGTTATCTGCTTGTTATTTCATTCTTCAAAGATTTTCGAGCTAAATTTTCAGAAAACTATGTTCAACTTCCATCTGAATTTTCTGAGCCTTACGGGACTTTTTTGATTGGTGATAAAATTTACTGTCTATTTCGAAATGGAATATGTTTGGTTGATTTCGGAGGCAACCTTGTTGCAAAGGATTTTTTTACCTTTGGTGAATACTTTCCAGAATCGATTGAAATTGAAAAAGTTAATAATTTTTTAGTGCTTAGTTCAAGATCCTATTCATTGATTTTGGAGGAGAAAAATCATCCGTTTTGGTTACTTAGCCGTTTTATCAAAAACTTTGGAAAGATTATTATCCCCTTAATTCTTTTGTTGGTAATATTCTATTTATCTCGTCGATATTTCAAACAAAAGAGGCTTTTAAGAGCACTTATCGAAGTACCAACAACTGGTGTAGTGTTTATAGTTGATAAATATGGTCGTTTGCTGACAGCAAACAATAGCGGAAAGGATATGCTTGGAATTACCGAAAGTGTGCCGATGAACAAAATATTCAGTTATTACTGCACGAGGGAATATCTTAAGATGCTTAACGAGCTGGTTGAAAAAATCATCATTAGTCGTGAATCTTTTGTCCAAAAAATTACTTTTGTTAAAAACAAGACCGATTACGAGTGGCTTTTTACTTTAATTCCATTAAAAAGCTTTACGGGCAGCTTTAAAGGGGCTGTTATCACAGGAATTGATATTACCGAAGTTCTGGGTAGGCAAAAGTTAAGCAATTTGGCTCAATTGGCGCACGATATGCAAACAAATCTTTCAACAATTCGTCTGAATGCTGAACAATTGGAAGTCGATGGCAATACAAAAAATGATGAGCGGAGAAGGAAGATTATTCATCAGGTTGGGCTTTTGATGCAAAGAGTTCGGGATATAGTTACCGTTGGTAGGGGAGAGTTGGTGCGGCAAAACGTTGATGCTTATGACTTATGCTACGAAGCCCGAATGGAATTTGACGAAACAATGTTCCCAAATGTTGAATTTGAATTGAATTTACAACACTTCGAGATAAACTGCGACAAGCCCAAAATGATAAGGGCGATTCGCAATGCCATTGAAAATGCAATTAAAGCGTTTCAAGGCAAACCCGGAAAAATCACAATCAGTAATTGGAAAGATGTCCGTAACGCTTATTTTTCGATTAAAGACAATGGTTCCGGAATGGACAAAACTATGCTGGATAAGTTCCTAAAGCCTTATTTTACTACTGGTGGAACTGGGATTGGAACGATGATTATCCAACACGTAATCGAACTTCACGGGGGAAATCTTAAAGTTAATTCCGAAAAAGGAAAAGGAACCGAGCTTCTTTTTGTTGTTCCTTTGCCAGCAAGCACTCGAAAAACAAAGATTTCTCAGAATTCAGGGAAGATGAATTGAAACTCGAATATTTAAAAGGTAAGCGAATTGCTTCTGTCGATTTTGGGTTTAAACGGCTTGGAGTTGCGGTTTGCGATGAACTTCACATTACCATAACCCCATCGAAGGTTTTTGATTATTCTTCCAAAGATTTTTGGAGTAGTTTCTTGGATTTTTTGGAAAAAGAAAGAGTTTCTGCTTTGGTTGTGGGCTTCCCGTTTCGTGATGATAATAAAGAAACCGAAGTTACTCTTGCCATCAAACAATTTGTGGAACATTTCCGTTCCATTTCCAAAATTCCTGTGTTTTTATTCGATGAGACCAATTCGACTATTAAAGCACAAAAGATAATGATTGAAATTGGGAAGTCGAAAAAGCAGCGCAGAAAGAAGGAAAATAAAGATTTGATTTCGGCAGCGATTATTCTGAAAGAATTTATTGAAGAGAATAATTTGTAAAATTTATGAATGAAATAATAATGAAAAGACTTTTGGCTTTGTTTTTTCTGCTATGTTCTTTACCGGTATGGGCTCAACCCGAATTTGAATTGAATTATATCAATGATTATAAAAAGACTTTTACAACGCAACCGATTTTTTATCCTACGCCCAAAGGCGATTCTTTAGAAATTTTTGTTCCGTTTAGATTCTCGTTGAATTTTTTAACATTCGAAAAGTTTGCGGTTGAGGGCAAACTTTTCGCCGTTAGCCTTGTGGATTTAGTCCTACGTGATTCTACTGGGGTAATTCGCAAAAGCATTAATAGGTTGGACACATTTTTTTTCCCCGAATCTCAAAGAGATTCAATTAATGTCAGAAGTTTCGTTTCGTTCTTTAAGTTTCGACTTCCCATTCAAAATTATAACATAGAGATTAGTCTTTTCGATAAAGGGAAAATCAAAGTTAAAACTCTTCAAAATGTAATAAAAATTTCTAATTGGGGCAACCTGATTGTTTGTGCTCCAATCTTTTGTTCTTCATCAGACCAGAATGAATACATATTATCCCTACAAAGTAACAATTTGGACTTTCGAAAGAAAAATAAGAAAATTATCATCCCAATATTTTCTAAAACTCATTTTGCGAAATTGGTTTGCGAAATCAAGTCGGTGAATGATAAGACTTATAATATCCAATGGAACAAGCCAGTAAAGTTTGATGTTATGCCGCAAATGATTTCGACACAGCCCTTTAGCTTTAAACTTGTGCAGGAAAACATTAAAATTTATTTTGAGCAAAGAACATATGCTGCTGGCGAACCTTACCTTTCCTTTTTGATTATTGATTTCCCCGAAAAATACTCATTTTTGCAAAGTTACGACTTGAACTTATCTGCTCCTGATTACCTGAAAGATTCTTTAACATTTCGTTTTGGAATTTCTTGGGAAAACATACCAATTTCGCTGCGGAATATCCGTTATGCTGTCGATTTGTTCTATTATATAATTACTGACGAGGAATATAAAGGAATTTTGGATAAACGAAAAGAGGAGATTTGGACTGCATTTTTCGATTTGTGGCGAAAATTCGACCCCGATACTTCAACAATGTTCAACGAGGCAATGGATGAGTTTTATCGTCGTGCCGACTACTGCTATTTCAACTTCCAAACTGTTTATGAACGAGACGGTGCACGAAGTGATAGAGGGAAAATTTTTATTCTCTATGGAAAACCTTCGGTTGTTAATCGAGATATGGACAAAGATGGCGTTATTACCGAAGTATGGTTCTATTATAGGCTTAAAAAGAAGTTTATTTTCGTAACAAAAGATAAAAAATTTCAACTTGTTGATATAGTGAATTTATAATGGAATGCTTTTTCGCTGAATTTTCAGCACGGGATTCAGAAGTACAACTCGAAGGAGATGAATTTCGCCATTTCCGTGCCTTACGCAAGGCTAAAGGTGAAATTGTCATTCTGGTAAATGGGAAAGGCTTATCTGCTTTTGGTTATGTCAAAAGTATTTCCAAAGATAAAGCTCTGATAAAGATAAATAATTTTGTGGAAAATCTCGGGGAAATTGACCAGAAAATCTCTTTGGCAATGGGAATTCTCGACAATAAGGAAAGATTTGAATTCGCTTTGGAAAAGGCTGTTGAATTAAGAATCTCCGAGTTTATACCGCTAAGAACTGAATTTTCTCAACGAAAAGAAATAGACTTGGCAAGATTGGAAAAAAAGGCTATTTCAGCCATAAAACAAACCGTCCGAAGTCGGCTTCCCTCCATTTCCTTACCTGTGGATTTAAAATCTCTGGCTAAAACATTCAGAAATTACGACTATGTTTTTGTTTTAGATAGAGCTGGGAACAAGGAATTGCCAAAAGTTGAGTTCAACAGTGCCTTGATAATTGTAGGTCCCGAGGGTGGGCTGTCGAAAAAAGAAATTGATTTGTGCAGAAAAAGAAAAAATTCAGTTTTGGTGAGTCTTGGGGACTTTCGTTTGCGTTCCGAAACTTCTGCTATTGCATTCCTTTCTGTTCTTCATTCCAACCTATTATGATTTTTGGCAATTTTTAACCATTTGCGTTATTTTAAACAAATTTTTGTTTAAAAATCAACTCATTGAATAACTTTTAATCTATCAGTTCCTGTAACCTATTGAAAAATCAAGAGATTTTTTTAATTCTTGTGTGGTATTCTTTTTGAATTAATCGCTTTTTTACAACTTCGAAAAAATGCAAAAGTTGATAAAATACATCTTCATCGGGATATTTATTTTAACCTTGTGCTTCGATGAGGCAAAGGCACAGCCTACAAGTAAACCTCTGCAAGGACAGCAGGTTCAGTTGCCTCAGATTAGCGTCACAATTGGAAATAAAGAAGGGAAAGGCGACCTTGCAGTTGGCATTCAGATTTTGCTTCTGATTACTGTTCTTACCCTTGCTCCTTCTATCCTTGTTATGATGACCTGCTTCACGCGTATTGTTATAGTTCTTCATTTCCTTAAACAAGCACTTGGTACGCAAACCCAACCGCCCAATCAACTCCTTGTGAGCTTGGCACTGTTTCTTACTTTTTTTGTTATGCAACCAGTCCTGGACCGTGCAAATAACGAAGGGATTCAACCATATTTGCGTGAAGAAATTACTCAACAAGAGGCAATAACAAGGATTACCAACCCATTCAGAGAGTTTATGCTGAAATACACAAGGCAAGAAGACCTTGCACTATTTCTGAGGCTTTCGGGGAAGGACCGACCCAAAGATGCTTCCGAGCTTTCAATTTGGACTATTATTCCTGCATATACATTGAGCGAATTGCGAATTGCGTTTCAAATTGGCTTTTTGCTATTCGTTCCGTTCCTTGTTCTCGATATGATTATAGCCAGCGTTTTAATGTCGTTAGGTATGTTTCTGCTCCCTCCACAATTAATTTCCTTGCCATTGAAAATACTTTTATTTGTTTTGGTCGATGGTTGGTATCTTGTGATAGATTCACTTTTAAAGGGATTGTTAACAACTTAGGTGCATTATGACAGATGTAATGGTTTTAAATATTGTTCGCGATGCCTTCTACTATGTACTTCTAATTAGCGGACCTATTCTATTGGTATCGTTAGTAGTTGGTTTGTTGATTTCAATTTTTCAGGCTGCGACAACGATTTCCGAACAAACATTGACTTTCGTTCCCAAAATCATTGCAGTGTTTGTAACTATCGTTTTGCTTGTGCCATTTATTATAGATAAAATCAAAACTTTTACAATTCAAATTTTTAATATCATCACAACAATTAAATAATATGGATTTGTTGAGCCCAATTTTAGATTTATACCTTGAAAAATGGATACTTATTTTGTTAGTTTTTGTTAGAATATCTGGGATTTTCATAATTTCCCCAGTTTTTAGATTGCAAAGTGTGCCTTTCGTTCTTAAAGTTTTCTTTGCTTTAATTCTGTCGGTAATGATTGTTTCAACCTTGAACATTGAAGCGAAAATTGATTTTGAACTTTGGTCTTTGATTTTCTTGGTAAACAAAGAACTTTTCACAGGAATGATAATTGGATTTGCAATAAATCTCGTTTTCTGGGGAATGCGTTTTGGCGGTGGAATTATCGATTACGAGATGGGATTCTTTGCGGCGAGTTTATTAAGCTTTTCCGAGACAACCCCAACAATTTTTGGTGAATTCTTGGAATGGACAACATTGATGCTATTTTTTTTAATTAATGGACACCATCAAATCTTCGAAGCCTTATATATTAGCTTTGCAAAAATTCCAATTGGAATGGCAAGCTTTTCAAACTTAACAATGCAGGAGCTTGGAAAGTTTATGTCAATCTTAACTATTATTGCTTTGAAAATTTCAGCACCAATCTTTGTTTCGACTTTTTTAGTCAACATTAGTCTTGCAATGTTATCGAGGATGGCTCCGCAAACAAATATATTTGTTGTTAGTTTTCAAGTTAAAATTGCTGTTGCTTTATTAGTTTTCTTTCTGGCAATTTCATTTTTTGTTTACTCATCGAAGCAATTTTTGGAAATTTTCCAAAATCAAACTTATAACTTATTGCAAAGCATTGGGTAATTGAAATGGCAGAAACAGCAGAAGGAAGAGAAAAAACCGAACCAGCGTCGCCGCGTCGATTAAACGAGGCACGACAGCGTGGGCAAGTTGCCAAGAGCATCGACATCACCACTGCTGTGATGATAATTTTAGGAGGCTACCTTACTTTGATTTACATCGGTGTCCTTTCCAATGGCTTGCAATCTTTTTTTAAAGCGAGCTTATCGGATTCTTTGAGAATAAATTTAACAGCTGAATCGGCAACTAAATTATTTGTCGATATAGTTCTCTTTTTAGCTCAGCTGATTTTGCCTTTGATATTGCTTATATATTTGTTTATCTTTGCTTCGGAAATTGCACAGGTTGGTTTTCATTTGGCTACAAAGAAATTTACCAAAGGGCTAAATTTTCGCTCAATTTTTAACCCGCTGGCTGGAATCAAAAGGATGTTTTTTTCGGGGCGGGCTTATTTTGAATTAGCCAAAAGTTTGTTGAAAATCGCAATCCTTGGATGGGTTGTTTATTCTGTGCTAAAGAAATACATAGATTGGGACTTATCGCTTTTGGATAAGCCATTGAATGAAATACCGAGCTTGATGTTTAAGGTTACCTTTGAATTAATTACAAAGGTTGGAGCTGTTTTTATTCTTATTGCAGTTGCCGATTGGTTCTATCAAAAATATAGATACAAAGAAGATTTGAAGATGACGAAAGAGGAGGTCAAAGAAGAAGCACGCCAATCCGAAGGGGACCCCACGGTCAAAGCCCGATTGCGAGGGTTGATGCGACAGCGAGTAAGGAAACTGATTTTGAAGAACATTCAAGCTCGTGCGGATGTTGTTGTAACAAACCCAACACATTTTGCAGTTGCCCTAGAATATAAGCCCTACAAAATGCCGGCGCCGGTTGTTGTTGCAAAAGGTGTCGATTATATGGCTTTGAAAATCAGGGAAATTGCAATGGAAAATTCCGTCCCCATTGTCGAAGAACCTCCGCTTGCACAAGCTTTGTATTATTCAGTCGATATAGATGAAGAAATTCCCGAATTCCTTTTTAAAGCTGTTGCACAAGTTCTGGCGTATGTTTATTATGTAAAAGATGGTAAAAACAATTAAAGTCCAACAATGGCAGCATTTGAAGATTTCATAAGGCGAAATATTGGAAACAACTTCTTAGGAAGGTATCTAATTTATCTTCTAAATAACAAGGACATACTTTTAGCCCTTGGGATACTTGTTATCATCAGCCTATTAATTATCCCGCTTCCGCCAATTCTAATGGATATTTTAATTGCTTCTAATCTTTCGCTTGCAGTGTTGATATTGCTTGTGTCGTTATATCTGAAAAATCCTTTGGAATTTTCGGCTTTCCCAACAGTTTTGTTAGTTACAACACTGTTCCGTTTAGGATTAAATGTGGCAACAACACGATTGATTTTAACTGAAGCCTATGCGGGGGAAATCATTCAATCATTTGGAACATTTGTGATTCGAGGGAATTATATCGTTGGTTTTATCATCTTCATTATTTTGATGGTGATAAATTTCATTGTAATCATAAAAGGTTCGTCGAGAATAGCGGAAGTTGCGGCTCGTTTCACTTTGGACGCTTTGCCCGGAAAGCAAATGAGTATTGATGCCGATTTGAATGCCGGTTATATAGATGAGAAAGAAGCTCGAATTCGTAGGCAAAATCTAACCAAAGAAGCCGATTTCTACGGAGCTATGGACGGAGCTGCGAAATTTATTCGTGGCGATGCAATCGCAGGATTAATTATTACGGGAATTAATATACTGGGTGGGTTTGCCATTGGAGTTGCTCAAAAGAATATGTCAATTACCGATGCTCTTTCGACATACACCATTCTTACCATTGGCGATGGGTTGGTTTCCCAGATTCCATCCTTGCTAATTTCTGTTTCGGCAGGTTTTGTTGTAACTCGTTCAGCCTCCGCCGACAAGTTGGATATTGAGCTTGGAAGCCAAATAGGGGGCAAACCAACTGCAATTTCCTTGGCATCGTTTGCTATGCTTGTTATGGCATTCGTTCCGGGTTTCCCAACAATTCCTTTCCTTTTGCTTAGTATTTTGACTGCTGGTCTTGCCTTTGTTCGACATAGACAAATAAAAAGAGAGGAGGAGGAAAAACTTCGCAAAGAATTAACCGAGGTCGAAGTTAAACCAAAAGTTGAAGAAGCTCCAATTGAAGAGCTTCTTAAAGTTGACCCTGTGGAACTCGAATTAGGTTACAATTTGATTCCATTGGTGGACGAAACCCAAGGCGGGGATGTTTTCCGAAGGATTACGAACATAAGGAAACAACTTGCTTTGGAACTTGGAATTATTCTGCCTCCTGTTCGAGTGCGGGATAATTTAAATCTTGAACCAGAGGAATACGTAATAAAAATTAGGGGCAATGAAGTAGGGCGGAATACGCTCCAACCCGGTATGCTTTTGGCGATGAATCCCGGCACAGCAAAAGGCGAGCTTCCCGGCATTCAGGTTACTGAACCAGTTTTCGGTTTGCCTGCTACGTGGATATCCTATGCCGAAAGAGAAAATGCGGAACTGATGGGCTATACGGTGGTCGAAGCTTCGACAGTTCTTATTACACATATGACTGAATTGCTTAAGAAAAATGCCGACAAGCTCCTTTCGCGACAAGAAGTCAAAAAACTTATTGATAACTTACAGCAAGATTATCCTGCTTTGGTCGAGGAAATTTCACAGGAAAATTTACCGCTTGCCGTTGTTCAAAAAGTGCTCCAGAACTTGCTCAAAGAGGGCATTCCGATACGCGACCTACCTATAATTTTGGAATCACTTTTGGAATACTACAAAGTTACTAAGAATGTTGATGTTTTAACTGAATATGTCAGACATAATTTATCGGAAACCATTAAAAGATTATACCAGGACCAAAATGGAGTGATTCATTGCATTTCTCTGAGCCCAGAAATAGAGCAAATGATATCGAACGTGCTCCAAACCAATGCTCAGGCAACTACGATGCAAACTCTTGGTCTTTCTGTCGATACAATTAAACGAATTCAGGAAAAACTTTCGGAGGCAATCGACGAAATGACAATGTTGGGGTATTATCCTGTGGTAATTTGTTCTGCACAGATAAGGCCATATTTCTACAGAATGATAAGAACTCAGTTCCCGGTTGTTAGTGTGATTAGTTATACTGAACTACCGCCAGATACAGAAATAGATATAGTTTCGACATTATCCGTATAAATACTTATTTTTTAATCTAAATTTATCGCTAATATCGAAAGGAAAATTTTGGATGGAAAAATGAAAGATTATTACAAAATTCTTGGGGTTAGTCGAACAGCAACAACAGAAGAAGTGAAAAAAGCATTTTATCGGCTTGCCAAAATTTACCATCCAGATGCTGCGAAAGGGAATCCTGCTGCGGTAAAGATTTTTTACGAAATTAACGAAGCATATCAAGTGTTGGGAGACCTCGAAAAGAGATTAAAATATAGCATTGATTATCAAAAATATCTAATGCAGAAAAATAACGGAACCTTGTGGAAGTGAGCATTTAGTTTAAATTAGCGTCGCAATTACTGGACGAAGTGCGAACCTTTTTTGAGCAACAATTTCTTCCCTGACGGGCAGAAACCCGCCCCAGCGGCTCGTCGCCTGACGGCGGCCAAAGTCCGCAAAAATTTCTTTTTCTTTTAATGAGCGGCTGCAAAAAATCTTTTCTTTTAAGGAATCAATTTTTGCGGGCTTTGTCTTCCTGCTCTGCTGACGCAGGAACGAGCCGCTTCCCACCCTTGCCGCGCCATCGGCGCGGAAAGCAGGCGGGCAAAAATTCCTTCCCCCCGACCCCCTTCCTTTTTGCCCGCCCGCTTGGGCTTCGCCCTGAAAAATTTTTTGGCGAGCGACGGTTAGTTTATTTCTGATTAATATAAGAAAAAAGGTCGGGTTGCTCTAATTTTATTCCATTTAAAGTTGAAAGTAAAATCACAAAAAATAAACCAACACTATTTTCGGTATCGCCAACCATTTTCATATCTACTGCGTCGTCAAAGACGGAAACCATTAAAGTTTGACCTTGTTGTTTAATTGGTACAATTACACCTTTGTCAATAATGCAGACAAAATCAATTCTTTTGTCAATGCTTTCTTTTTTAATCTTTTGAATTACTTCTGTTAAAACCTCATCAATTGGTTTTGAATCATATGGATTGCCTAAAGTATAGGACATTAGAACACCAAGTTTTTTATTAATTGGTTGGTTGTATCCAATTGAAATGCCACTACCTGGTCCAAGTGGAACAGAGGTAACATCTCTTCTTGGTATTTGTTTGAATGATTTAATGTTTCTTATTGCATCATCAAGCGATGTTGGTGTAAGTCGAGATTTTACCTGAATAACGGCATATACTGATTCTATGGGCAGAATTTCTTGGTTTATATCAGTATAGAAAATAGGAGATGTATCAGCATCATAGACTATTACATCACATTGATCACTTTTATTCCTTCGTGGCTAACTACAAAACCTTTACTAATACCATATCGTCTTGGTAATTTTTCACTTAAAAATTTTCTAATTGCCTCTTCTTGTTGTCCACCTCGATCAGGAGGAAACTTTAAAGTTTTTTCTGTTTCTTCAAACTCTTGCATAAGTTTAGTCGAAACATTTTTGAATAATTGTTTGATGTTTACTCTACTCATAAATTGTCTTTATTTTTCCAAATTTCTTTAAAATCTTTATCCCTCATTGTTCTAATCTCGTCAAGATAAATAGAAACATAGCACCCATTAATTTTTGTTTCCTCGACTTGTTTAAGGTTTTTCTCGGTAATTTTAATATATTGAGGATCAATATCTATTCCTATATATTTTCTACCTAATTTTTTTGCCGCAACTGCAGTTGTGCCCGTACCTACGAACGGATCAAGAACAATATCTCCCTCATCAGTAGTCATCAAAATCATTCTTTCTAAAAGAGGGACGGGTAATTGACAAGGGTGTTCATCTCGTCTTTTTTTATGTCTTATTCTATGAATATCCGTCCAAACATCAGACAATAGCATACCAAAAGGATGCATTTGATCCTTCTTCCCCCCATAATCTTTTAAGAATCCCTTACAAAGCCTGCATCTTTTATGTGGTGCGCGAATGTCATAAAATTTAAATTCTTTAGGTGATTTAGCTTTTGTATAGTACAAGATGCCATAATGATTTGGTAAAAGTGTTTTACCTAAAGGCGCACCGCCCGAATCCCAAGCAATCCAATGCCTAAAAAAAGCAATCTTATTTAAATATTCAGCAAAATAGGTTAACCATCGTGGAATATTGTGAACAAAAATTGATCCGGTCGGTTTTGTTATACGAACCATCTCATCTATCCACCTATAGCACCAATTTAGATATTCTTCTTTTTCCTTAGAATCTTCATAGTGATTATATTTTTTCTTTAAATTAAAAGGCGGATCGGCGAATGTCATATCTACCGAATTATCGGGAATAGTTTTCATTATCTCTAAACAGTCCCCGAGAATTATTTGGTTTTCAAATTTTTTTATATCTTGCGCCATCATATTTACCTTTTATTAAAAATTGTTGATATTAATTCCCTAAAGCGATTTAATTCATCTTTATGAAAAGTAAAAACGTCATCATAGGCACCAACCATTCTCTTTAAGTCATTTTTCCGAACATACCATCCAATTCCATCTACAAATCCGAGGAACAAAGCCTTTGGGTAATATTTTTTAATTATCCGAGCAACATTTATTTCTGTTTTTGCCTTATCTCCCTGTCCCGAAGATGTAGTGACTACATATGATGATTCAATAATGACCAGAGGATTGTTTTGATCTGGAATAATAAAATCCATTGTCCGTTTTTCTTCATCTAAAACGCCAACTAATCTTTCTAAATCGCCGGAGACAAATGGTATTTCTAATTCTTCTAGTATCTTTTTTATAAGAACTTCCGGGTTTCTCTCGCCCTTTCCCGAATACGACCCCTTTTCTTTATAGCGAATTAATGTATCAACAAGAGATTCAATTTTGAACTCTAATTTTTCTACACTTAATTTTTTTAATTCAAAAAGAGGAATAGCTTGGGTTAATATAGGAACGGTCGAACCCTCAAAGAAAAGATTTACAATACCTCTCGCAAAATTCTCATTAGTTTTTATAAGGTTGGCTATTTTCGCATCACTCCATTCGCTAAGTCCGCCACCATCATTATTTTCTGCGTCAGGTTGCCATTGATCTTTTAATGTCAAATTGTTTAATTCCTCATCGTCGATTACCCTAATTAAAGTTATTAAACGCTTTAGATATTCGTTTGAAATACCGGTTAAAGCTAAAAGAGCCCTTAATCCATTTTCTTTATTTTTAAGAAGTTCTACAAAAAGTTCTTTTTTAAGTCCTTCTGTGGAAATCCTATTGCGTAATACTAAAAGAGTTTCTTTGATTGAAGATATATAACCTTCATACCTTTCTTCAAAATCACGATCATAGAGATAAAAAGTATTTTTATCTATAACTCTCTTGAATTTTAATTCTGTTGTGGGTTTTATAATTTTTGTCATAGCGTTTATTTATTATTCTCAAAAACTAAGATATATTCTTCTTTCATTGTATTTTGTAAACCTTTAATTGGCTTTAAAATTTCAAATAGAAATTTCAATCTTTGTTCTTCGGCCAAATCTTTAATTTTTGTCTCTAACCTTACGCCTCTTGTTTGAATATCATTAGTACCAACAATAAAAATAATTTTACTCTTCTTTTTTGTAACCCTTACCAATTCTTTTAATACCCTTTCTAACATTTTAAAGTAAATTTCTAATTTTTCATTTATTCCTCTACCTACTAATCCGATCATCTCTTTCTTTAATTTTTCAGGATTACAACCAAGATATTCTAATTGGGGCCTGTCGTTTTCGACATAATTAATAGCAAAAGAATATGGAGGAGAAGTAATTACTCCATCTACACTATTATCTTCAAGTGGCAAATTTAACGCATTACCTTCAATAATTTGACTTTTGCCTATTTGAACGCCTAATTTTTCTCTGGCTAACTGAAAGTTGCTAATAGTAGTTATGTATCTATTAAGTACAACTGGGAATAAACTTGATAACGATTTAGAACTTCTACGAGCAAAACCCATAGCATCAAGATAAGCCAGTAAGGCAATTTCATAGTAATATCTATCATCGCCTTCGTTATTTGATTTACTTATAAAATAAGACGGAATTTTCTCTTTATTTATTTTTTCAAAAATTCTCTGGCGTTCTTCAAATATTTTATTAAGTTTTTTGTTGTCAAGATTTAATGCAAAAGTTTTAACACGTCCCATTAAACAACAAAAAGGACTAATATCAACAGCGATAGAATCAATACTCAACAAATTTGCCTCTACTGATAGAGTTGCGCTACCGGACATTGGATCGAGAACAATATCTCCTGGTTTAACTCCCATTATATTTAGTAGTGCTCTAATCATCTGCGGATGAAATTTTCCCCTGTAAGGAAATAAACTGTGGGTGGCATATCCTGTAGAATATTTACCATTTAAGAAAAAAGTTTTAGTGCGTAATGAACTATTACGATGAATTTCTTCTAAATTTTGAAGATTACATGTTTGATAATGTATAGTTGGTTCGCCTTCTATAGATTTAAAATAAGCGCTTCGTCTAATTAAATTTTCTTTATTAAGATTCTCATATTCCCACAGAGCAAAATTTAATTCAAAAATTTCATCAGTGCCATCAATTAATTGATAACTTTTGGGGAATAATTTTTCAGTAATTGTTTTAAAATTTTGCATACTATCTTATTAAATCGTTTATGCTGACTTCTAATGCTTTAGCAATTTTAGTTAAAGTTTCTATGGTCGGGTTCTTATTAACACCCCTTTCAATTTTTACGATAGTATTTAACGATAGATCCGCAAGCCGAGCCACTTTTTCAAGAGAATAACCTTTCTTATCCCTTAGTTTTTTTAAATTTTCTGAAATTCTATTTGACATATAATTACGCTGAAAAACTGGCTTCGTCAAACGATTTTGATGAAATCAAATCGTTTGTGGAAAAAATTGGAACGAACCGCCGTCTGCTGGATAGAATTGTGATTTTTGATTTTGTTCGTCCTTTTGATTTAATCCCAAAATATAAAGAAATTTGCGGAGCGAGCAATCAAATTCCCCCAGAAATAACAAAAGTTGCTTCTGGTCGGGGCGGCAGGACTTGAACCTGCGACCTTCTGCTCCCAAAACAGACGCGCTAGCCACCTGCGCTACGCCCCGTCGAAAATTCAAATACAAAATTCGCAAATTTTTTTGAAATAATCAAGTCTTTTTTTATTAATTTACTCATTTAGTTTTTTGGTTCGGTTATGCTTTTATATCCAAAACATAAGAGGAAAAAAGTAGTTCTACCGAGATATGGTCAAAATCCAAATCAGGATTTGGAAATATTCTTATACTTTTGCAAGCAAGCAGATAGTCAAGCCGACTTGGAGCTTTTGCGTAAAGCTTTTGCTTTCAACTTAAATTCCTGCAAGGAAAAGTCAAGAAAATCGGGAGACCCGCATTATATTCATCCATTGGAAGTAGCAACCATATTAATCAATTTTATCGGGTTCGATAATGTGTTGATTGCATCAGCCTTGCTCCACGAAGTGATTGGTAGGGATTCTCCTTTTACTATAAATGATATCGAAAGCGAGTTTGGCAAAGTTATTACCCAGATTGTTGAAAGTATACATAAAATCGACACTGTTGAACATCAAAGAATAGGTGATGCAGAATATTATCGCAGGCTTATTCTTTCTTTGTTAACAGATATTAGAATTCTTTTAATAAAGATTGCCGACCGTTATCACGATATGCAAACAATTTCCTACTTGACGCCCGAAAAACAGATGAAATTTGCCGAAGATACAATGCAACTTTATGTTCCTTTGGCTCATAGGCTGGGTCTGGCTTTGATTAAAAGCGAATTAGAGGATTTTGCTTTCAAAGTTTTAGATAGGCAAAATTACGAGGCTATTACACGAAAATTGAATATGAGTAAAAGAGAGAGAGAAAATAAATTACAAGAGTTTGTGAAGCCTTTGATTCCAAAGTTGGAAAGCAAACTTAAGGAAGAATATAATGTATCATTTGAAATACACGGGCGGGTCAAACACATTTATTCGATTTATAATAAAACTTTGCTTCGTGGAAAACCTATTGAGGAATTATATGACTTGATTGGAATAAGAATCATACTGGATACAGACAATGAAAATCTTTGCTACGAAGTTCTGGAAACTATTGCCGAGGTTTACAAGAAAATTGATAATACTTTTAAGGACTACATAAAAAATCCCAAACCTAATGGTTACCAGTCGCTTCATCAGGCATTTCAGGTTTCTGAATTGTTTAACGTTGAAGTGCAAGTAAGGACGCGAAAAATGGACGAAATAGCCGAACGTGGTTTTGCTGCTCATTATCGATATAAATCGGGTTTGGTTTCCGCAGATTCAATACTTATGGACCCTGATTTCGAAAATTGGACAAACGAAGTGAGAAAACTATTATTAGAGAACGAAGAATTAAGTGATTCCAAGATATTCGAGGCTTTTAATTTTAACTTATTGAGTGATAAAATTTATGTTCTAACTCCCGAAAACGATGTAAAAGTTTTGCCCAAAGGTGCAACAGTTTTGGATTTTGCTTATTCTGTTCACACGGATTTGGGTAATCATTGTTTAGGAGCTAAAATTGACAACAAAAGGACCTGTGGACCTTTCGAAAAACTCAGCAACGGAAATATCGTCCAAATTTTATATTCTGAAAGAGTTGAGCCCGATGAAAGTTGGCTCGACCACGTTGTTACTTCGAAAGCAAAAGATGCAATAAAAAAATATCTTGCCCAGAAACGCCAAAGCCTTATTACTTCGGGCAAAGAGATTTTTTCGAATCTAATCAAGGAATATAAATTGTCCTCGAAGGAAAATTCCATTTTGAGCGAGGTCAAGAACATTTTCCTCTTCCCCGATTCCGATGAATTCTTTATGGAATTGCATAACGATACAGAACTTCAACAAAATATTAAAGATTTGCTTGCATTTATTTCTTCTAACGAAAGTCTTACTAAAACGCTTAAGTGGAAAACATTGATAAATAAACTGCCTACAAAGATTAAGCAGTACATTGAAACAAGAGTAAAAAATTTCTTCGAGAAACATCCCGAAAAAATTGATTTCGCAATTTGTTGTTTGCCTGTCCGCAATGACGATGCAATAGCAATATTCCAAAACGATTCTATTAAAATACATCGCAAGGAATGTACCAATTATGCAGAGGAACTAAAAAAAATTAACACGAGGATAACTAATTTTAAATGGGATTACATCAAACAAGAAAAGTTTCTTACCTGTCTGAAAATATCCTCTCCAAAACCCGACTTGGTTTTAAGCAGATTGACCTTGTTTTTTAGTGGCATTGAAGATGCAGAGATAAAGAGAATAATTAAAGAAGAAGAACAAGATGGGGTTTTTTCTTTAACACTTTTTTTACTTGTGGAAGATAAATCGACTATCGAAAAGTTGAAGTCTCAATTATTAGATTCTTCCTCTGAAATTACGATAGTAAGGAAAGGTAAAAGGAGAGATTAAATTTCAAGATTAAAAGAAAGTATACTTGTATTCGTAGTATTCGATTCTATCTTCGTAAGTAAATCGATGTATTTCTTTTAAAATCAAGCCTGAATTGTTGTAAATAAATGTTATATTTTCAAGATTGTTCTCGTTCGAAGCATAAATTTTTAGATTAAGGATTTGCTTTTGAGTGTCGTAAGAAAACTCTTGGATGATTTTGTTTTCTGGTTCAAATGTATTTGCTTTAATTATTTTCACCAAATTTCCAGCGGAGTTGTAAACATATTGATACATAATTTCTGTTCGTTTATCTTTGGCAATATCGATTTGTGTAATCAAATTTCCCAGCGAATCGTAAACAAATTGTGAAATTTGGCTTGTATCTCCATTTTGATTAATAACGATGCTTTGCAAAATTTTTCCAGTTGGTGTTAATGTGTTGATACTGACAAATTGGGAATCCAAAATGTTTTCTTTGTTGAAGTATTTTATATTGACAATACTAATATTATTATCTTTGTGATTGGAAAATTCTTGAACAAGGAAATTGCCATTGGGAAAGTATTCAATGAATCGAATCAGATTTCCATTCCAATCGAATTCTTTAAAGAAGACCTTCCGGAGAATTTTTCCATTTGAATCGGTTTGATACTTTGTGATTGTGTGGATTTTGTTTTCAGAATAAGACACAGGAAGGTCTTTGCAAGAAGCAGTCAAAAACAAAACCAGCAAACAAAGTAAAATTTTTCGCATTTAAATTTCAAAAAAAGTAAATTAAGAATAATTTGTCAACGAAACAATAAGATTATGGTCTCTTAAATAATCAGCCAACTTTGAGTAAATTTTTGAACTCGAAATAAGATGAAAATTGCCAAAGATTCCGAGAAATTCACGAGCACGGGACATTGCCACATTGAGTTTTCTATCGATTACTTGATTATTGGGAAGCACAAGTAAATTCGATGAATATTTAATTTGATAACGATTGTTGAAGGGCAAAGAAAGAAAGATAATTTCTCGCTCCGAACCTTGAAACCTTTCGATTGTATCGATGGTAACCAATTTTTGCAACTCGGGGGGAAGTAATTTGTAGATTTCTGAATTTTGAGCACGGAAGGGCGAAACAACTCCAAAAGTTTCTGTGGAGATTATTTCGCTGTAACCTTTGTAACAATCGATAATTAAATCGGCAATGATTTTTGTATGAAATCTGTTTGCTTTTCGTGAGGAATCCAATGGCAAGTCGAAAAATATTACACGCTCCGAAGAGTCGAATCCTAATTTATTTGCTAAATGTTGAACGATGGTATCTATTTCCGAGTTAGTATTGCGTGTTGGAAATGTTTGAATTTTACCTTCATAAAAGAGAGAATTGAGGGGCTTTAAAATACTCTGNTGCATTCGAAATTGTACATTCAAAGTTGCGTATGCAAAGTTCCAGCCATTTTTTTGTGCTCGACTCAAAAGGAATTCGAAGTATGAAATTCCAAGGTCATAATAGCCTAAGTCAATCAAGTATTGGTTTTTAACTTTAGTTTGGAAGTTTTCTTGCAAAACAACGGCAGGCAGTTGTTTTTCGTCGCCTATTAGAATAAATTTCTCAACTTCGGAAATAATTCCAGCAATATGTGGGAAAAGAAGTTGCGAAGCCTCGTCGATTATTGCAATTTTGAACTTAATAAGTTCAAAGATTTCTGAATTTGATAAAAATGAATGAGCGGTTCCCAAGAAAATCCGGCAACTTTGAATTTTTCTTTCAAGTGCTTCTAAATCTATATCCTCAATTAAATAGGCTAAAACATTTGTTTTAAGTTCCGAAGAGTCCTTTGTTCCAATCCTTATGAAATCATTTTGAAAGCCATTTTGATTTAACAACTGGGCAATTTCATCGACTGCTCGATTGGTGTAGGCACAAACTAAAATTTTATCCTCTGTGTTCTTTAGATAATACTCAATAAGGTTAAAAATAATATTTCGTGTTTTTCCTGTCCCGGGAGGTCCAACAACTAAAAAGTACGGATAGTATGTAATTGCTTTTTTAATAACATCGTCGTAGTGGGAGCTTGTTGATAGGCTTTTGTTTTCAATTTGATAGGGTGGAACTTTTCCCAAAATATAGTTGAATTTATCTTTTGGCAGTTGAATGAATTTGAACAAAGAGAGAAACAAATAACGATTTGTAGATTCAAGATAATCTTCTTCAATTATCCATCCGTCTAAACGGTTAAATTTATCGAAGGAAGTAAATTTGTTTCTCAAAGAAACTATTACATAATCTCTTTCGATTTCTCTTATTGTTCCTTTGAATAATTCGAAAGCGAACCGATTCTGAATATTGTGTTGATTGTAAACTACAACAATATCGCCTTTTCGGATTGAACACAGATAGTTCAAGGAATTGTCTCTTTGGAAATAAAGGTATTGTCGTTCAAAGTCGCATAGTTCGGGTTGAAGAGTTAAATTGACTATTGCTGTCTGCTGTTCCAGTTTTTCGTCAAAAAAAGAGTTCCATAAAGATGATTGAGAAACTTTGGAAGTGTAATTGATGCAATTCCCAACTTTTCCCAATCGTATTTCATTAATAATGAAGCGGATGTAATAGAGTATTAATGCTTTGATTTCGGGCTCTAAATTAAATAGGATGTCGACAATGAGTTTATTTTCTGCTCTTTGGTCATCGTTGTTATTCGATATTTCTTTTAATGAATTGAAGATAGAAAACTTCCCTTTGGCAAGTTGGGATTCGAGCAGATAAATCCAATTTCTTGTTTTGATGAATTCTCTTTTCAGGTTTATGTCGTTAATTGCTTCTCGAAGTGGTTTTTCGCCATCCTTCGAATAAAGAATCATCGATGAGCCTTTTCGTTCAGAAGTTACGGAATCGGCAAGCAGGTTATATCCAATTGTTTGGGCGTAATGGGAGTGCCACATTGGTACGAAGAAAATCGAATTATCGGATAACTGGAATCTCAAATTTGCTTTTGGCGGCGTGCCCGATTTAAGTTCTACAATTGTTTTCCAATTTGGATGAGTAGGGCTTTCGAGAAGGACATCCATCCTTCCCGTTAATCCATAGATAGCGGAAAAGAAAGTTGGTTCAATTTGAATTGCGTATGGTTCTAAATTAATGGCAATCTTGCGTAAAGTGTGATAGTGGGGTAGAAGTTCTTTCTTTAGCTCCGATAAAACGTCGGGAAATTTCTTTTTTAGTTCGAGGTATGCCAAGAACTTTTTGGAAATTGCATCCCAAAAAATGGACTCGAAATTTTGTTCTGGATTTACAAGCAATTCATCAAAAAAGTGGTTAACCAAATTCCCTAAAAAGGAATAGAAGNTATTGCTTCTCGGGAAAAATTTATAATTGAAATACAAATATGCATTGGAGCCATTATGGGTAAAGCATTGTGAAACTTCTGTGATATCATACAAATAATCAGGTTCAATAACAATTAGGCTGTCATTTGTGGTTTGGAATTTCTCATTGTCAATTTGTTCCAAATCAACACAATTCAATGTGGTTCCTTTTTTGACAATTTTGGGTATTTCTTTCCATTTTGTTGAACAATCAATAATGACTTTTTTGTTACCATCGTTGCAAAGAATTGTGTTTTCCTCGGTGTAAGTTTCTTCGACAACAATTTGAATCAGAGTAATTAGGTTTGTGGAACTTGATTGATACTTTTCGAAAAGTTGTAGGACTTTGGTTGTATTTGATTCAGGGAAGTTGTGTGGAATTTCAATTTTATAGAAATAAGATATGATTTGAGTTAGGTAAATGTAAATATTGATGAAATCAATTTTCGAAAAGTTGCTTTTTTCGTAATGCAAGAACAATTTATTCAAGAATAGGAGTTTTTGTTTGATTTCTTGGGGAACATCATAATTTTCGACAATAAAAAAGATTCGAGAATAGTTTGAAGGGAAAATCTGGAAGTTGTTTTTGGTTAAATCTTGGAGGACTTCAAAGAAAGTGCTTTTTAGTTCCGACCAAAGCCAATTGATTTTGCCAGAAAGCGAAGCGTCATCAGAATTTTCCAGGAATTTTTGAACAGAGAGTAAAGAATCAAGGGTCAAAAAGTCGGGCAACATTTTATGTTTCGGGTCGGATATCCTTTACACGCAATTGGAACTGAGTTTGGTTGCCAGAGACAACTTCTTCGAGAACATAAACCAGAGAGAAAGGTTTTCCATTATTCAAATACTTGATTTTTTCACCCAAATTTTGACCAACAGCATCTATTTCGAAGAAAACATTCCCACCATTTATGTTAATAGGCTGCAGTGCCCTGAAACGAAAATTATTTGCACCGAAAACCTTAACACCATTTTTTGAATAAATACCGCGCGATAGAAACACAGGTTTGGTATTCTCGAATCCAAATGGAGCAAACAGCTGGAGAAATTGAAAGAACTTAGGCGAGAGTTCCGAGAGGTTTATTTCTGCATCAATAACCAACTCTGGGATGAGCATTTCTTTGGTTATGTATTTATGAGCAACCGAATCAAAGCAATCGATAAAGTCTTGGAGGTTTTCTAATTTCAACGAAAGACCTGCGGCGTGCTTATGACCCCCGAATTCTTCGAGTAAATGGCTACATTCCTTCAATGCGGAATGGATATCGAAATTGATGATACTTCGAGCAGAACCTTTTGCAGAGTTGTATATTGTTGTTAGCAAAATTGTTGGGAGATGGAATTTATCGACTAAGCGGGAAGCGACAATTCCAATAACTCCGGCGTGCCAGTCCTCTTTATGAAGAATTAAACAGCGTCGGTCTTTTTGCGAAAGGAACTCTTCTGCCATAGGGACGGCTTCTTCGAAAGTTTTTTCGTCGTAATATCTTCGCATTCTATTGTCTTGTTCCAATTGCTGAGCCATCTGGAACGCAGCAATTTCGTCCTTTTGTATCATCATTTCGACGGAACGCATAGCATCGCCAAGACGCCCCGCAGCATTGATTAGTGGAGCTAAGGAGTAAATAATGTGCAAAGAAGTAAGATTGCCGGGAGTCAGATTTGTGCAATGCAACAGTCCTTTAAGTCCCGGTCGAGGTTTTTCGTTTAGAAGCTTCAAGCCGTAATATGAAAGAATTCGGTTCTCATCAACAAGAGGAACCATATCGGCAGCCGAAGCGATAGCGACATAATCGAGATACGAAAATGCTTCTTCCTCGATTCCAAGTGTTTTAGCAATTGCTTGAATAAGTTTAAATACGACGCCACAAGCTGCCAGATGCTTAAAAGGATAATTACTGTCGGGCAGAAGCGGGTCGAGGATAGCAAAGGCTTGTGGCAGTTGAGGTCCCGGTTCGTGATGGTCGCAAATTATGGTATCTATTCCTAAGGAATGAGCGTAGTTTATTGCTTCGACACTGGTTATTCCAACATCAACAGTTATTATCAGACTAATGCCTTGTTCCTTTACCCTTTCGACCGTTTGTGAGATAATTCCATATCCTTCCTGAAACCTATCTGGAATGTGGTATGTAATATTTCCGCCAAGTTTTCTGATGAACTCAACAAGCATTGAGGTGCTTGTAGTTCCGTCAACATCGTAATCACCGTGAACAATTATTTTTTCCTTGTTTTTAATGGCTTTCAAGATTCGGTCAACGGCTTTGTCCATATCCTTCAAAAGGAAGGGGTCGTAAAGGTTGTCCAATGATGGATGGAAATAATCATTTACCTTTTTGGGAGTATCGAGACCACGCGCAACTAAAACCCGTGCGAGTCCCTTGGGAATTTTAAAATTTGCTGCTATGTTCTTAACGGTGGACTCGTCGGGTGCACCGCGAAGTTTCCATATGAATTCCAACATATTTTTCCTTTGTTTTTCATAACTATTACAAAATTAGCACATTTTATTTAAAACTCCAAATTTTTTGTGAAAAAAAATTACACTGTCAAGATTTTTACACACTTTTATTCGTTTTTCTTTTTATAAATTAATCTTTTTATAATTTTCATTGGTGATTTTCTATGGATGAAGAACTTTTTGGCGAAGTTTTTGATAATTTTGGCGAACCTTCATCGAAAAAAAAGGAACGAATCTTATTGAAGGAGAAAAAAACTACTCCTTCGCCAACAATCGAAGGTGTAGTTGTATCACCGAAAGGCAAATATTTCCTTGTGGAAAGCATATTGGATAAAAAAATTTACAAGTGTGTGGTTTCTGGTTCAATTCAGGTTGAACATCCTCATAAAACTTTAATTGCAGTGGGAGATAATGTTCGAGTGGCTTTAACACAAGAAAAAAAAGACGGAGAAACTCTCGGACGAATCATATTTGTAGATGAAAGGCGAACCTTTTTCTTAAGAAAGTCCATAATTGGGAATACGGAAGATGTTATTGCTGCGAATATGGAGCAGGTGTTGATACTTCTTTCCGCTTCCAATCCCCCTTATAACAAGAGAATGCTGGATAAAATTTTAATTGCTTGTGAATATGGTGGTTGTACTCCTGTGATTTGCATCAATAAAATGGATATTGCCGATAGGGAAGTTGTTCAGATGGACTTTTCTTTGTACGAAAGTCTGGGCTACAAGGTGATTTATATTTCTGCAAAGACTGGCGAAGGTATCGTCGAAATTCAAAATTCTATAAAGGATAAAGTTACACTATTCGTTGGGGTTTCGGGAGTTGGCAAATCTACTTTGGTTAACAGATTGTTTGGCAAGGAAATCCAAAAGATAGGAAATTTGGCAAAAAACCTGAGGGGTCGACATACTACTACTTTCTGCATTATGCTGAAACTTGATGATACAACTAAAATCATAGACTCTCCGGGCTTTCGAGAATTCGATTTGTTCGGAATCGAAAAGGAGAATTTGCAATTCTATTTTCCAGATTTTTCACGATATTTCCAAAAATGCAAATTTCAGCCTTGCACTCACACACACGAACCGGGATGTTCAGTGAAAAATGCTGTCAGAAGAAAAAAAATATCCCAAGAAAGGTATTTTTCTTATTTATCCCTATTCGAAAGTTTGTAATTTTTATTAAATTACTTTCTAAAATTAACAAAATTGGAAAATGAGAAGTTTATTTAAATTTTCTGTCGTTTTACTCTTTCTAACTTCCAACTTATTGTTTCCCCAGTTTTGGCAAAAGATTCAGAATCTTCCTGGGAACTTTGCTAATAACTATTGGTTGGATGTTTACTTTCATCCTCAAAATCCTAATTACGGTTGGGTCTGTGGATTTAACGGGATGATTGTTAGAACAACCGATGGTGGGAATACTTGGCGTGGTTCAACTGTAAATGCTTATCATTTAGAAAGTGTGCATTTCCCTACGTTACAAACGGGATATGTTTCTGGCGTCGATGGTATTTTTAAATCAACTGATGGAGGAGCTACCTGGTTCGATGTTACACCGCCGGTTACTCGCGATACAACAAACTTTTGGGGATGTTATTTTTTAAATGCCGATTACGGTGTTTTGCTTGGTGATGGCTGTGGCGGTCGTTACCAACATTTTTGGCTTACTACCGATGGTGGAAATTCTTGGAGTGTTTTTATCGCACAAGAAGAAAATACGGGGTTGACCGATGCCATTCTTTATCCTAATGGATTAGGCTACGTCAGCAGTAGTGGCAAACTCTGGATAACCTCCGATAGTGGTCGCACGTGGCGAGTTTTTGCCACTGTTGGACCCAACTTGTGGCAAGAGGAAATTACAAATGTTGGCTCCTCTTTCCTTGTTCCCTATTCAGGAACCAGTTGTACTGGTGGCGGAAACGATGGCGGTGTTCGTTTTACAACCGATAACGGGGCTACTTGGCAGAGTTTTCGCACTGGCGTTCCGATGTTTGGAACATTTTTAATAGACAACTTGAAAGGATGGGCTTGTGGTTATTATCAGGAGGTTTATTACACTTCGAATGGTGGGATTTCTTGGCAAAAAAGGAATTGTGGAATAAGTTCGGGGAATCTGGATGACATTTGGTTTATTAACGAAAACAATGGCTGGGTCGTTGGTGAAGGAATTTATAAGCTTGCCAATCCAAAAGCGGAAATAAACGAGTCGCAGTTGAATTTCCCCGAAACTTGTGTTGGCGACACAAAGTTCGATACGGTTTGGGTTCGGAATTTAAACTTTAATGATGCGAACATTTCTTTATCGATTGCTTCGGGGAGTGAAGATTTTCGAATATTTTCGCCCGGTGCTTCCGGGTATATTCAATCTTGCGACTCGATTCGTGTAATTGTAATGTTTAATCCGAAATCGAAAGGCACTAAAACAGGTCAATTGGAAATACTTTATCCCAATCAAAGTCCAATTGTTGTAAACTTAACTGGAACAGCAATTGAACATACTGCAAAACTTATTGATACTCTTATAATTATCCCCAAAGTTAAGGCTGGCTTTAGTTATTCATTTGAGGCAAAAATTAGTGTTTCGACTACAAATGAAGAAATTAAATCGGTTATTCCTGTTGCAGAAAACCCAAATTTTAGAATTCTCTCAAATCTGCCATTGCCTTTGAATTCTCTAACGTATAATGCCTTGAAGTTCGAAGTCCTTCCCAAAGATACTGGATGGCAGGAAATTACCTATAAGGTTCAATTTTCTCCCTGCGATACTTTCCAATTGTTGAAAGTTAAAGTATACGCTATATCGCCAATCATCAATGTTGATTCTGCTTTTGCTTTGGACTATCAATGTCAGATTAGTCCAATTTACATACCCATTCGAAATTCAGGCAACGATACACTTTTTATTCGAAAACTTTCTTTCAGTCCTACAACTACCAAACTTTCCTTGCGAGGATGGACTTCGGGGCGAAGTTTGAACAATAACTTTATCTTACCTGGGGCCTCTGATACTCTGATTATTGATATTGACCCGAAGTTTCTCGGAACATTTTCGACTAATTTAATTATCGAAAATAACGATATGCGTTTAGTAGGTTTCCCAAGAAATATTTTGCGTGTCAATCTGAACATCAGAGTTTTCAATTCCGAACTTACTCTTTCACAAAGTGGATTAAATTTTGAAAACATTTGCGTTGGCGATACAATCTGGAAAAAAGTTATTATTTATAATCAAGGGAACATTGATGAATTAGTTGAAGTTCAACAAAGACTGAAATCAATTTTCATTGTTAATAAGCCGCAAACATTTAATGTCCACCAGAATGATAGTGTAGAAGTTAAGATTGCTTTTGTTCCAAATCAAAGTGGGAAGTTCAACGACACAATCATTTTTCGTGGATTCAATTGCCAAGACACTTTAAGATTAGTTTGCAGCGGTGAAGCAATTCAAACAAAAATTATATGCTTTCCATCTTCTTTATACCTGCGGATTCAAAAGGGGCAAACAAATTCACCCACTGTCCAACTATATCAAACGGGGAATGACAGCGTAAGAAAAGTTCAAGTCGATTTTCAGGGCGAAATTTCGGAGCTTGCAGTCGGATACGATATCACAGGGAAAATCTTACCGAATTTTGGCGATACTGCTTCGCTCAAAATAACTTTTCAAGGTAAGGAAAAGGGCAAATATTCAGGTAAAGTTGTTATATACATTCAAGGAGTTTGCGACACAGTCATTGTAATTCCTGTAACTATTGAAGTTATCGATAAGCTTTTGGTTTTTGAACCACAGGAAATCGTTTTGTATACTTATTGCGAAGGTACTCCCCAGGTTCAAAAGTTAACGATAAAAAACAAAAGCGAGATTCCCGACACAATAAAGGATATAAGATTAATTCAAAAGCTTAACCAGTTTAAGATAGTTAATATTCCATCATTCCCCATAATTTTAACTCCTTTTGATTCAATCGAATTGAATATTTCATTTAACCCGACTTATGCTGGTTACGATACTTGTGTTGTTTCAATTGAATTTGACGATACAACCCGAAATACAACCATCCCCGTTTATGCGTTCTGGGGACTTTCGAAATTAGATGTGAAAAGTAAGACATTTGATTTTGGTGAGTATGAATACTGCCAAAATGCTTTGCCAATAACATCTTTCATTGTAAATGATGGCAACATAAGCGACTCGATTTCAATAGTTAAACCTTTCGCTTCAAAATATTACTCAATTGTTTTCGATAAGTACTTGCTAAATGCGGCAATGCAGGATACAGCAAAATTCACCATAACTTTTATTAATCCACAGATGCCCGGTATCTACAGAGATACAATAATCGTTGGCTTTGCGTTTTGTGAACAGTTCGATACCATCTATGTTTCTGCAAAAGTTTTTGAACCAGTGTTTTCTATCTTACCTGAATTCATCGATTTGGATTCAATTTGGATAGGAAATTCTAAAGATGGCTTTCTTGAATTATCAAATATGCATTCAGACACATTAGTATTTTCATTAACTGGCTACACAAATGATTCTAATTTAACTTTTGAAAGTAATTATTCAAAAGCAATTGAATCCAAGAAGTTAGATACACTGAAATTTAAGATTATCGCAAAGACTGAAGGGACATTTGTTGATACCCTTTGCTTTAAAGTAACAGGCAAATGTGAGTATCGTAAATGTGTTTACATAAAGTATACCATCCCAGAAGAGAAATATGCTTTGACGATTAGAATTGGGAAGTACCTTGCTAAACCGAACGATGATGTGGTATTAGCAATTGAAAATTTAAGCCCAACCCCACTTTTGAAATTAGATACTTTCGTTTTATCACTAAGGTTTGACCAATGGCTTTTCTATCCAATTACTTGTTCATTCAAAGATGGTAGTGGGATAGAATATCTTTGGAAACTTAATGAATTAGTGTTCACTTTGAATGGCAATAGTCTGAGGAAGTTCATTAACGAGGGCAATGAAATCCTCGTTAAAGGGAAGGCTCTGTATTCTTCGCCAGACACAACTATTTTAGATTTGGGTATCCAAAAGTTCTTACCCGACAAAACAATCGATTTCACTTTAATAGATGGTCTTCTTAAAGTTTCGCCTGTTTGTGCTCCTGTTGGTGCTATGCATCTTGAAATAATTCCTTTATTCGAGATTCTTGGTTTAAACGAAGAAGAAGGCACCTCGATAGTTGTTTTTTCTGACCAGAAGCAGAATGTTGATATCCTATTGTATAATCTACTTGGTGAATTTAAAGGTGAACATCGTGGTTTTGAACTTGGCAAAGGTATCAATGGAGTCCAATTGAGTAAAATTTTCAGGGAAAGAGTTGCAACCAAAGAGTGCTTCGTTGTGATTCGCAATGAATATTTCAGCAGAATAGTTTTTCTTCCGCCATATTAATAACTTTATGGAAGTATTTGTTGGAACATCGGGTTGGAGTTTCCCAAATTGGGTAGGCATTTTGTATCCCGAAGGCTTACCCCAATCAAAATGGCTTAGCTATTATTCAAACTTTTTCAATTGTGTCGAGGTCAACTCAACTTTTTACAGATTATTTAAACCTAATACATACAGAGGTTGGCTTAAATCGGTTCCCGATGATTTCAGGTTTATCCTAAAAGTTCCTCAAATCATTTCTCATACTAAAAAGTTGGTTAATGTTCAAGGAGATATTGAAGAATTTTTTACAAACATTGAAGTTTTAAAGCCTAAATTGGGTCTGCTCCTTTTGCAACTTCCACCAAGTTTTAATACACCAGTTGAATATGTAGAGGAAGCATTAAACTATCTTAGTTCGTTTTGTGCCACAGCCGTGGAATTTCGGAATTGGTATGCGTATACTCAAGATATTTTGAACATTTTGTTGAAATACAATTGCATTTTGGTTAATCCTGATTCTCCGAGTATGCCTTTGGAACTCAGACTCACAAATGATAAACTATATTTTCGCTTGCATGGTCGAATATCTCTACATAAATCTTCTTATACGGATGAAGAATTAAAAGAAATATCTTTGATGATAGGGGAGTTGAAAGATAGGATTAATAAAGCTTACGTGATTTTTAACAATGGAGTTTATGGACATTCAATTCCAAACGCTTTTAAATTACAAGAACTTCTGGGAATGAGAATAGACCGAACTAAATTTTTACCCACACATAGCCCCAAATTGGGTCTGTAGTGTTGTGCGAAATGAGTGACTGAATAATTTTTGGGTTGAGAACCATCCCCGCAGGGACAAGTTTCAAACCCGAGTAGGTATAAATATCCCGAGCAACTACAAGACCTTCTTTCAGTTCTTGCAATTGCAAAGGCTTTTCGTTGATACTACCTGCGAGTTCACGATATTCAAGTAGAAATTGCTCGAGGAAGAGAACAACTTTTGGGTCGTAGAACCTTCGTGAATTCTGCTTCAACTTTTCTAGAGCATCGTCGGCTGTCATTTTGGAATAGAAGCGAAGTTCTTCGAAATCAAGTACAACACGAATTATCCGAGATTGTGCAGGAATTTGCCACGATTGAAGTTTGTGCGGAATACCGCTTCCATCGAAATTTTCCCAAATATGAAAAATAATCTTTGCAACGTTTTCGAGTGTTCCGATACCATCTAATAATTCTTTGGACTTAACTGGAACTTGACACATTAATTCGTTAGTAGGGGAGCCATCGGTCAAAACAGGCTTTTCTATTAAGGCATCGGGTAATGATAATTTCCCAACATAGACCAAATAAGAGGCAAATTCGATGTCTTGCAATTCCTCTTCATTGAAGTTTCCAGTTAGTTTGGCAATCCAAGTAGCGCCAGTGGCAACTCGCTTCAACAATTCTCCAACAGAAGGCATTCTTGTGGTTAGGAACCGAATAGCCAATTGCTTTGTGTCTTGAATTTGTTTTTCGAGCGCCTTTGCTATTTCATTTAGGATTTTATTCTCTTCGATAACTTTTTTTTGAAGTCGCAAAATACGAACCCCAGCCCGAAGCCTTGCAATGAATTCCTCATATTCAATAGGCTTGTTTACAAAGTCATCAACACAAGTCTCGAGAGATTTGATTTTGATTTCATTATCAACATAACCTGTGGTTAAAATGTAATAAATGTTTTTAAGCTTTTGGCTGGCTCGAACTTTTTTGCAAAGCTCCAAACCATTTATTTCGGGAATATCATAATCGGCAATAACAATGTCGACTTGTTGTTTTTGGAGCAATTCCCACGCCTCTTTGCCATTAAATGCAATTAGCAACCCTGCATTTGGAAAAGCTTTTGTAAGAATGGCTCTAATATTTGCAATTGTTGGTTTATCGTCGTCGATGACCAAAAAGTTTAAGGTTTCCATATTACTTATTGTTTGGTATAGTTTTTAAAAATTTCTTCTGTGCTAATGTTTTTTATTAAAATTGTAGTTCTTCGGTTACTGTAATCAAATGGATTTTCGGGATTTTTAAGTTTTTTGTCGGCAAAGCCTGTAACTTTTACGATTTGTCCTTCCCAAAGCCCATTTTCTTCTAAAACTTTTCGAGCTGCGTTGGCGCGGTCGGCAGAAAGCTCCCAGTTTGTGTATCCCGATTGTTTAGAATATTGTCGGCTATCGGTGTGTCCTTCAACTTCGACATAATTCGGCAATTTCCCTATTTCTTTTGCCAACGAAGCAAGTAGTTCTTTTGCTGCTGGTTTAAGTTTTGCACTGCCTACTTCAAAAAATACAGATTCTTTCGACTCTATAAGCTCAATTCGTAAACCTTCTTTGGTCAATTCGAATTGTACCGATTTAAGCATTTCAGCGAGATTGGGATTCTTTGCAGCACTCTCGGAGAAAACCTTTTGCAATTCTTCTGCAACGGATTTAACTCTCTCGACAGCTTTTATACTATCTTGTATTGCTTGCTTTTTCAGCTTCTGCGAAACTTTTTCGGCAAGTGTATCTTGTTGTTCAGGCGGAAGGAAAAAGGTAAATTGGTGCTTTTCCTTTCCTTCGCCCTTCCCACTTTCTTGATTTTCGAAGACATCGATTTTAACTGGAACGGTTCTTTTCCCTGTGATGAAATTGAATGCCCCCGGGTCTTTAAAATAAGCGGAAACCATTTGGCGAATTTGCTCACTTTGGCCTAATATCCACATAACAATGAAAAATGCCATCATTGCAGTAACAAAGTCTGCATAAGCAACTTTCCAAGAACCACCGTGGGCAGCGTGTCCGTGGTGAGCCTTTTTCTTTTTTATTATTATCGGTTCTTCTTTGTGTTTTTGTTCTTGGTCTTCCATTTCAAAGCCTTTAATAATTTATCTTATCTCGCTTGTTTAATAGCCTGTTCAGTTTCTTGGAACGATGGCCTATTTTCTGGGTCAATTGAACGGCGTCCATACTCAACTNCAACTGATGCGGGAGCTCCCTTTGCAAAGGCAAGCAAAGCTGCTTTGATTACTTGAAAGTATTTCATTTCTTTTTGGACAATTTTATTCATTATGGATGCAGTGGGTCCGATGATTCCATAACACATCAAAACCCCGAGAAAGGTTCCAACCAAAGCCGAAGCTACGTGATGTCCAACTGCTTCGGCACCTTCGGAAACAGATGCCATCGTGACAATGATGCCCATAACAGCTGCAACGATACCGAGCCCGGGAAATGCTTCTGCCAATGTTTGTAATGATTGTGATGGTACTTGTTCTTCTTCGAGAATATTTTCTATGTCGATGTCCATAAGTTCTTCAAGGTCGTGTGCAGGAACTCCACCACTTAACACTACTTTGAGAGTGTCGGTTAAAAACTCAACTGCTGGCTTGTTGGCTAAAAAAGTAGGATATTTCGAAAAAATTGAGCTCTGCTCGGGATTTTCTATGTGAGATTCAATTGCAATTAAGCCCTCTCGTTTTGCAAATTGGAATAATTCATAAAGAAGTTGGAGCAATTCAATGTAGGCGGCTTTATTTACTTTTGGACCTTTGATAGTACCGATAGCCCCTGCAATTATCTTCTTTAAGATAGGTAGAGGATTTGCAATTAGAAGTGAACCAATTGCAGCCCCGCCAATAATTATGTATTCGGCAGGAACAATCAAAGATAAAGGATTTCCGCCTGCAATAATTAATCCGCCAACAATTGAAACAAGAACAACCACAATCCCAATGATTACAAACATATTCAACCTTTATTTTGTTTTGTTCATTTCTTTAATTATTTCCTTGTTATTTGGGTCGATAGAAACTGCTTTTTCGAAGTTTTCCTTTGCTTTTGTTTCGTCCCCCAAAGCTTTGTAAATGAGGCTTAGATGTAAAAATGGTTCAGCACGGGAACTATCAATTTGAATAGACTTCTCGATATACTTTCGGGCTTCTTCGTATTGTCCCACTTTATAAAAATACCAACCGTAGGTATCCAAAAAGTTCGGGTCGTCGGGTCTTTGTTCTAATGCCCTTTCTATCATTGATAAAGCATAGGGCAAATTTTCTTCTCTTATAATAAGTGAATATGCATAATTGTTTAAAATTGTTGCTTCATTTGGATAAAATTTTAAATATTCTGAATAGTAAAAGTCCGATTTTTTCCAATCTTCTTTAGCGAAATAAATATCACCAAGATAGGAATATGGTTCAGTGTAGAAAGAATCCAAAGACAAAGCCTTCTCGAAATTTGCTGCTGCAAGGTCGTAGTTGGACAAATTGAAATAAAATTCACCCAAAGTTATGTAGTAGGCAGGTGCCGCCATAAATTTCATTTTAAAGCTTGATAACTTTTTCAAAGCATTTTCTTTTTCGCCAGCGTTATAAAACAAAACTTTTGCGGCAGCAATTAATGTATTTAAATCAATTTCCTCATCGTTCAGGATTTTCCGAGCAAAATTATGGGCTTTGATTGTATTATTGGCAAGCACATATGCTCTAATTAAGTTATAATTTCCGTTTGGGCTTTTGGAGGCATTTTGTTCCAAAATTTCAATAAATTTGTTTGAAAATCCTGAAATTTGTTTATCATATTCATTCAAATTGTTCAAAATCCTTTCAACAAGATTATCCAACAATTCTCCATGTGATTTTTGGAAAACTTTGGGCAAAAATTCGAATACTTCGTCTTTTCTGCCAAAGTGAGAAAGCAAACTAATATATCTTTCGATGTAAATCAAATCAACTTTTTCGAGATTTCTCTCTTTCGATAGCATTCTTTTTAACACAGTAATCTCGTTTAGAGAATCATTTCGAAGATAGTAACGCCAGTGAAGCTGGAAATCGATATAATCTTGGAATTGCTTATTAGAAAATTCATTCAAAAACTCGATGGATTGGGTCAAAGTGGTGTCAATTTTGTCTAAAATTTCAAGATGAAGTTTCAAATCGTCATAAGTTAGTTGATTGCCACGTAGATTAATAAGGCGATTTGAAAAGTACCTTGCAAGAACAGGCTGATTTCTCGCAAGAAGTATCCAAGCAAGTAATTCAATGGTTGGAGTAAAATTTGTGTCTTTGGCATGCGATTTAATCGCATAATCGAAAGCAAGGGTTAGCTTTTCTATCATATAAAAATTTTTGGCGATAGCATAAAGAATGACTTTTGAAGAGTCGAATCTATATGCGTCGAGCAAATCAATTATTGCTTGATGATATAAACCAATTTGTTCATTTTTTGATGCATTAACCAACAAGTCTATTAAATATTGGTTTTTAATATACTTAATTGTTGACAAATCAAATTTATTTGCCTTCAAATACATTTTATATATGGAATCATTGCTATCAACATTATCGGTTGTTTGTTTTCCGCTTGAACAAGCGTAAACAAAAAAGATAAACAAAAGTAATGCCAATATTTTTTCGAACATTACAAAAATTTTCTTTTTCATACAATTTAAAATTATGAAAAAAGTTTGTAAAAATAAAAAACCTGCCGAATTTAAAAATCGAAATTCGGCAAGCAAAAGATTAAAGAATGGGAAAAATTATTTCAGGATTCCTGCTTCTTTGAGAACCGATGTTATCCCGCGTTTATCAATTGTCTTGATTGCCTGTGTCGAAACGCGGAGTCTAATCCATCTTTTTTCTTCGGGAATCCAGAATTTCTTCCATTGAAGGTTAGGAAGAAAACGTCTTCGTGTTCGGTTATTTGCGTGGGAAACATTGTTCCCCGACAACGGCTTTTTTCCTGTGATTCTACAAACTCTTGCCATTTCCCAACTCGATTAAAATACAAAATTAATAAATTTTTAGAAATTTTAAGAATGAAAAAAATTAGTTTGTGTGAATAGAAAAAAATTATTAATTTTGCACTTGTTGAACGGAGAGGTGGCCGAGCGGCTGAAGGCAACGGTTTGCTAAACCGTCGTAGGGTTTAAAGCCCTACCGCGAGTTCGAATCTCGCCCTCTCCGCAATTTTATGTTAAGGCTTATGAAGGTTGTTTCCTCGCCTAAAAATACAAGTATACGGATTTTTAAATCAAAAACAATTTTCACTAATCGAAACATTAGAAAAAATGCCAAAGCATTTGGTGATTGAATAAATGAATTTTTAAAATAAAAAGTAAAAATTGATTATGGAAAATAAAGACTTATTCCAAAGAAAAATTAGCCTCTTCGATTCAGATTTTAAAGGTGGCAATAAGCTTCCTGATGGAATGAATAAGAATCTTTTAGATAAAATTTTGGATAAATATCTTATTAAAGATATGAAAGATTGGAAGGATGTTAATGCTGATTTAATAATTACTGATCCGCCATTTGGAATAGAATTTAGTGGAAAAAATGGAAATTATCATAGAAACGTAAAAAATGTTGTTGATGGATATGTAGAATGGAAGGTTGCTGAATATGGAGAAAAAATTCAACAACTCTTAGAGTGCATTAAAAATAATTTAAAAAATAATGGACAAGCATTAATTTTTTCTGGCTGGAATAATAGCAATATTATTCACGATAGAATTATGAGATTTCAAGGATTAACATTGCGTGGAAAAATGTATTGGACATATAACTTTGCCCCTGTTTGTAGAGTAAAACCCTCCCATAATGTTTATGAAATCTATTGGGTGACAAAGGGA
>RCNO01000019.1 GCA_003731685.1 Bacteroidetes/Chlorobi group bacterium MS-B_bin-24 | reverse complement strand
TCCGTGGGGAAGATTAAGATTAATATCAGCATTGTTTGCGTTGAAAATATCGATAATTTTTTTTCCCTTTGGATATCTCTAATGCATAATTCGGGTTTAAATGATTAATTTCGTTAGGCAAGTTTAGTGCTTTGTCGAACGAATTTACTTTTGAAGCGTTTTTTGAAGAATAAAAAAAAGGGAGGCTGGTTGCCTCCCCAAAGTCGCGTGTGGGTACCCAAGAACTTTATTAATATTTGTCTTGGTAATTTCGAGAATTGCTCGAGCGCGAAAAATTCCGCTGTGGTCTTTCTTGTTGTATCGCCTCGTTGACCAAAATGTTTCTGCCACCAAATTCCTTGCCGTTCAGCTCTTGAATTGCAACTTTGCCTTGCTCAGCGTTCATTTCGACAAAACCGAAGCCACGCGAACGTCCTGTTTGGCGATCGCGTACTATACGAACAGATTCGACTTCCCCGTACTGGGAAAAGAGATTCTCGAGTTCCTCTTGTGTGGTCGAGAAACTGAGATTTCCAACATAGATATTCATAAAAAGAACCTCAAATAGTTAATAATAAAACCTCAAATCCCCTCTTTAACTTCGAAAGAAATTAAAGGAAGGAATTCAAAAACAAAATTAAGAAAATTTATTTACAAAATAATTATAATTATGAAAAAATTTTTAAAATCTTTTTTTATTTTAGTTTTTATAAATTTTCGTTTTGCAATGGAAATCCCTTTTTTTAGTGTTATTATTACTACATTTAACAGATATGGATTGGTTCAAAGGGCGATAGAATCATTGCTTCGGCAAAGCGAAAAGCAATGGGAAGCGATTATTGTTGACGATGGGAGCAACGACAAGACTTTTGAATATTCTGTTTCGTTGTGTAGAACCGATTCCCGCTTCTCTTTTGTTTATCAAAGCAATCGTGGCTCTGCGTTTGCAAGGGAAACAGGTTTAAAACTTGCAAACGGTAGGTATGTTACTTTTCTGGATTCAGATGATGAATATGAGGTCGACCATTTGCTCTTTCGGAAAAGAATTTTGGTTGAGAATCCGTTTATTGATTTCTTGTATGGTGGGTTTAGGGTTATTGGGTCGAATTTAGTTCCCGATTTGCATAACCCAAAGAAATTGATTCCCTTGGAGCAGTGTGTGGTTGGCGGAACCTTCTTTATTCGAAGAACCTCACTTGCTCGTCTTGGAGGTATTCCCAAACTCGAATATGCCGAAGATGCTCGACTATTCGAATTAGCCCGAAGGGAAAAACTTGTTATCAAAAAAGTAGATTTTCCAACTTACATTTATCATCGTGACCACGAAAGTTCTATTACAAAAGATTTGATGTTATGAACACGAAAGCAAAAGTAAAAAAAATTATCTCTATTTTGGAAAAAGAATTTCCTGATGCACGAATCCGATTGAATCATTCCAATCCATTTGAATTACTTGTGGCGACGATACTTTCGGCACAATGCACAGACGAAAGAGTGAACATCGTAACAAAGGAATTGTTTTCGAATTACAAAACTCCACGGGATTTTGCAAATCTTCGACCCGAAGAATTGGAAAAGTTGATTTTTTCTACTGGATATTACAAGTCGAAAGCCAAGCATATAATCGAATGTTCACGGATTATCGAGAAGGAATTCAATGGACAAGTCCCTTCGGAAATTGAAACACTTTTGAAGTTGCCGGGGGTAGGCCGCAAGACAGCAAATGTGATTCTTTCGCATTCATTCGACAAACCGGGCATCGTTGTCGATACACATGTGATTAGAATTACAAATCGTTTGGGCTTGGTGAATACAAAGAACCCCGAAAAAATAGAATTTCAATTGATAGAAATTGTGCCAAAGGATAAATGGGTAGTGTTCACTCATCTATTGATTGCACACGGTCGAAAATTTTGTACAAGTCGCAATCCGAAATGCGATATATGTCCCATTCATTCATTTTGTGACCATTATAAAGATTTAGTGTAACTTTACTATTTTAATTGTGTTATTTATTTTTCGTTTTGGAGGATTTTTGTATGAAGAGATTATTACTCTTTTTCATCATTTTTTTGGCAAATTTTAGCCATTTAATTTCGAAAATAGATATTGTAAAAGACAGTCGTGGAACAGACTTTTGGCTCACCTTCCTTCCAAATTATCATAATAATTACTACGCTCCAGACCCTAAGTTGAAATACGGCGATTCGTTGTATATATTTATAGCCTCGCAAGAGCCAACACGAGGGAAAATAGAGTATAAGGACCAAGAAGGAGTTCCATTTGTCTATGAATTTGAAATTACCGACCCATCGAAAATGCATATTTTCAGTGTCCCAAGCTATTATTTCGAATTGAAAGGATTTAATCTAAGCGGTATAATCGTCGAACAAAATAATAAAGATTGCCAAAATGAGAGAATAAGTCCAAATTCATTTCATATAACAACAGAAAAAGAAGTTTCTGTTTATGCGTTGAACCAAGCAGTTAAGACATCTGATGCTTTTATGGTTTTACCTACTGATGTTTTGGGTAAAAGATACTTTATCTTATCATATAATTCCGATGGCTCATTTGGTTTTCCCACGACGATTGAAGGGAGTAGCACCCCATCCCAATTTGCAATTGTTGCTACTGAAGATAGCACTTATGTTTCGATTTATCCTGCTTGCGAAACTTTCGGAAAGGGTTTCCAGTATCAGCAAGTATTTATGAATCGTGGAGATGTTTATCTCGTACAGGCAAGCATTACCTATGCATATCAAAATAATGATTTAACAGGAACCGAAATTGTTGCATCTAAGCCAATTGCAGTTTTCTCGGGTCATCAGCGGGCAACAGTGCCAATTTCCACAAAAAAACAAACCAGTAATCCATCGAGAGATATTTTAATTGAGCAACTGCCGCCCGTCTCTACTTGGGGCAAAAATTCAATTGTTATTCCATTAGCGAAGTCATCCAACGAATCCTCGTTGGGTAACAATCTTTTCCGCGTGCTGGCAGCCGAAGATAATACTGATATTTATATCGATGGTGTTAGAGTTGCAACTCTTAAGCAAGGTGGCTTTTACGAGGGTAATCTCAATAGACCTTATTACATTGCTTCGAACAAGCCAATTTTGGTTGGAGTTTTTAAGAAAACTTGTGGTTCAGGTGGAACCTCTCTTGGCGACCCGTTTTTTGCAATTATGCCTCCAGTTGAACAATATATGGATGAGTATAGGGTTATTAATTCACAAGCTTATGAATATGATTTTGGTGATTATGGGAAAGTTTATCAAGAGCAATATATTTCCATAATTATACCAAAAGTTTCTTGGCAGAGTTTGCGAATCGACAATTCTTCGCTTGCACTGGCAGATATTAAAGATGTTCCCAGTAGTGAATATGTTTACGCAACAATTCGGGTTAGCGATGGTGTTCACTACATAAAGGCAGACACGGGATTTGGTGTGCTAATTTACGGCTATGGTGGTGCGAATTCTTATGGCTACATTGGTGGAAGCAATTATCTTATTTTGAATTATCTTGAGCCACAAATTACAACTTTGAAGGTAGATACTTGCTTTGTGAGCAAAGGAATTGCATATAAAAACAGACCCAGAGATGCAGCGCTTCGGGATTTTGTAGTCGTCGACTCTTTGCTGTTCAATGCTGAACTTTACCAGATGGAAAACCGCTCCGATACGATTAAATTTGCCTTTCGTTTGTCGGAAAAATTCAAAGATGGCCGCTACGGTGTTTATGTTGTTGATACAATGAATCTTGTAAGCCAATTGCTTGTTGAATGGATTCGTGGGTTTACGCTCGGGGTCGAGGGCAAACAACCCGGGGAAGTTATTTCTATTTCCGGTGAAACAGCGACAGGCAAGGATTTTTGCTTCGATTTGCCGATTGTTAATTTTGGACTATTTCCGCAGAATTTAAATGCCTTGTATCTAAAAAACACAAAAATTTTCCCCAAAAACTTTTCGCCACAATCTGTGGAACCTTCGCAAAAAGTGAATTTTCAGTTCTGCTTTACATTTCCAAGCGATACAATTATTGTGGATACTCTGGTTATCGAAAACGAATGCGCTCAGATTCTAGTAGCGGCAGTTAATGTTACTTTTGCTACCGATAAGTTTCCACCAAAAGTTCTTTTCTCTTCCGATAGTTGTATGCAAACTATAGAAATTATTGTTGCCGATTCACTCTCTTTCGATAAAGGTTTGAAGAGTGTTGAAATAACCGAAAAGTTGAATTGCGAAACAGATATAATCAACGAATTTCCACGAAAAGCAAAGATTAATATAAGAATCATTGATTTTCGGAAAGATGCTTATATAAAGATAGTTTCGGAGGATTTAGCTGGGAACAAAATTGAGTATGAAAAAGAAATACCCGGCTTTACTTTATCGTTTGCACGGGATTTTGAATCTCCTGTTCAGATTGGGAGTTGTTTCTTGGGCGATATTGCCTGTGCCGAGCTACCTTTGTTTAACAATGGCCGAAATCTTTTGATTATTGATAGGGCTTATTTCCTGCGGAACTTGGAATTCAGTGTTGCTCCGAGTTCTTTACCAATTGTAATCCCCCCACGGGGTAAGATCGATTTTCGCTATTGTTTTAATCCTTTAACCTCGGGGAATATAGTCGATACGCTTGTAATAGAATATACACCTTTTTGTATCTCAATGAAAATCCCCTTTGTGGGCGCTGGCAAAACAATTGACTTAACCACGAATTCCAATTGCAACGTTCCGTTATCGAGCAAAATAACTTCGAGAACTAACCAAAGTGGTTCTGTTCAAGTTTATCCAATCCCTGTGACTGATATTCTTTATGTCGATACTTCGCCATTGTCCGATTTGGCTTGCCAAATACAAATTTTTGACATTTTAGGCAGATTGTTATTCGAAAAAGTTTTTGAAAAAGGTATGGGTCTGCTCGAATTAGACCTACGGAATCCATCTCCCGGGATGTATTCTCTGATAATGAAATTCGAAGGGGGACTGATAAAAAGAACAAATTTTGAAAAATTCTAATTTCGGATTAATATTTTTTCATAAATTTCGTTTTAAGCATTTTATAAATTGTAAAGAAAGATGAGAAGAGCAATAACAATTTTCGTAGCAGTAGTTTTTGGTGTTGTAGCTGGGATGTATTTTTCTCCCTTGATTTCCACGGACAATATCTTCCAGCAAATAAAGAAAATAGATAAAGTTTTAAATATTGCGGCAAAGAATTATTTGGAGCCGGTCGATACCCAAAAACTTACCGAAGCTGCAATCAAGGGGCTGTTGAGCGAGCTCGATGTCCACAGCGTATACATCTCTGCCGAGGAAATGAAACGGGTTAACGAAGATTTTCAGGGGAGTTTCGAAGGAATTGGTGTCGAATTCGATATAATAAACGATACAATAGTCATTGTTTCGCCAATACCGGGAGGACCAAGCGAGGCTCTGGGTATTCGTTCTGGGGATAAAATTGTTAAAATCGACGGCGAAAGTGCAATTGGTCTCTCTCGCACGGATGTGCCCAAAAAGCTGAAAGGACCCAAGGGAACAGTAGTCGAAGTAGACATAAAACGGGAAGGTGTCAAAGAACTACTTCATTTTCGCATTGTGCGGGACAAGATTCCCCTGAATACTGTCGAAGCAGCCTTTATGGTCGATGGAACTGACATCGGGGTTATTGTTGTGAATCGGTTCGCAGCTACTACCCACAATGAACTTGTTCAGGCGTTGGAAAAGCTCACTCAAATGGGAATGAAGAAGTTGGTGTTAGACCTTCGTGGAAATCCCGGCGGATACTTGAACCAAGCTTTCCTTATGGCAGAAGAATTTATCCGTGCTGGCGATACAATTGTCTATACCAAAGGAAGGCTCCCCGAATTCGATGAGGTATACATTTCCAGCGGTGCTTCGGTGTATGCAAATTTGCCATTAATTGTCTTGATTAATTCAGGTTCGGCGTCGGCGAGCGAAATCGTTTCGGGCGCAATACAGGATTTAGACCGTGGGCTGATTGTTGGCGAAACTTCTTTTGGCAAAGGTTTGGTTCAACGACAATACGACCTTGGTGATGGTTCTGCATTTCGATTAACCATTGCAAAGTATTATACTCCATCGGGCAGATGCATTCAACGTCCCTACAAGGATAAAGACAAGTATCGTCATTTGGTTGGCAGGCTGGAACTCGAAGAAGGCTCGTACATCTACGATGCTTATAATAAAATAATCTCGCAAGTTAAGAGGATGAATGATACAATAAAGAATGCGAAAGATAGAATTAATATTGATTCGCTTCCGATTTATTACACTCGCTCGAAAAGAGTGGTTTTTGGCGGCGGGGGAATAACACCTGATTACATTATTAAGTCGGACACGATTACGAGGATGACCGCAACTATTCGTAGCCAGAATTTGTTCTTCGAATTCATCGACAAGTCTTTGAAGAAAGAAGTCGAAAGAATTCGCAACCAATATAAAGATTTTAAAGATTTCAAAGCAAATTATGTCATTTCGGAGCAAATTTTAAATCAATTCCGTAAGTTCGTCGAAGAAAAGAAAATTGAAGTGAAGGATAGCGATTGGAATACCGATAAAGAATATATTGGTGTATATTTGAAAGCTCAACTTGCTCGGAGTGTTTGGACCCGAGAACAATTCTTGGAAATTCTTTTCACCGTCGATAATCAATTCAAAAAAGCATTGGAACTTTTCCCCGAAGCAATTAAAATTGCTAAATTGAAATAGAAAATATTAGGTTGGTTAATTAATTTGTGCCAGTCTTTGGACTGGCACTTTTGTTTTTTTACGGTCATTTAATCAACCGAAAAATTCGCAGAAGATTACGGAAACTTTTGAGTAGATGAATTTTCCCTTTTAATTCATTCCGAATGGTTTTGTTAAACGAAAAATATTTAGCAAATTGCTTTGTTGTTAAAATGGATTTGGAAATGAAAGGGGTTTTGCAAGAGTTTTTCGAAAAGCAGTTCAGAGTGGAAACAAGTGTTCGCAAGCCAATTCCTTTCGAGAGTTTTCTCGAGATGATTTCCGAAAATCCCTCGCTTTATTTGCGCGACATTTTTCAGTTCTTTTACGATATGGTTTTTTCTTATGTCAAAGAAGAGAAAGCCGATAGTGAAATTAGCGGTGCGTTTTTCAACAAGTATAACATCGATAATCTTCTTGCTGTGAACTGCGAAAATCCCTTTTACGCAGACCCAATCTTTTCTGAACGCTTCATCGATTTGGTTAAGTCTTTCAAAAAAAGAACAATCCAAAACCATTTGATTCTTTTCGAAGGACCGCCGGGAAGTGGAAAATCAACATTTCTAAACAATCTGATTAGTAAAGTCGAGGAATACGGAAGGTCTGACGATGGTATTATGTTCAAAACCTACTGGCGAATCAACACAGAAGTAATTCAGGATGCAATGAAACAAGGTGACCTGTTCAATGTTTTTACTGACGAAACAAATAATGTGGCGTTAGAACAGCGGTTGATTTCCGAAGACATTAAGAAGCGGAAATCTATTGACTTTTCCTGCCCTCGCCACGACCACCCAATTCTTCAAATTCCAAAGAACTTGAGGCACGAATTGTTGGATAAAGTCATCAAAGACAAAAAATTCAAACGAAAACTTTTTGAGGACAAGGAATACGAGTGGGTTTTCAAAGAAATGCCTTGCAACATTTGTCAGTCGATTTACAATGTTTTGCTCGACAGGTTGAAAAATCCATTGGAAGTGTTCAAAATGATTTATGCTCGGCGTTCTGTATTCCGCCGATTGTTTGGAGTTGGCGTTAGCGTGTTCAATCCCAGCGACCCGCTTGTTGTTGAACCATTCAGGAATCAGTTTATTGAGGATTATTTGAGGACATTGCTTCGCACCGATAATATAGATTTTGTGTTTTCCGACCTTTCATTCACGAACAACGGCGTTTATGCTTTGATGGACATTAAAGAAAGGAACTTGGAAAGGCTTTTCCGTTTGCATGGGATTATAAGCGATGGAGTTCATAAGGTTGGACTTATCGAAGAGCATATCAAATCACTGTTTATTGGCTTGGTAAATCCCGAAGACAAAGCAAAATTTATCGATGTTCAATCCTTCCGAGATAGAATAATTTATGTTAGAATTCCTTATGTGCTCGATTACAAGACCGAAATTCAAATTCTTAAAAACAAATTTGGCGAAGTAGTTTTCCAGAAGTTTTTGCCCCATACCCTTGAACTTTTTGCCAAACTAATCGTCGCAACCCGATTGGATAAAAACAATGAGTCGTTGAGGAAATGGATTCCCGACCCATTAAAATATGATAAGTTTTTGGATAAGTCCTATTTGCATCTTAAAATTTTAATCTTTTCGAACGAACTGCCACGATGGATAGAAGATAGCGATGTTAAGAAGATTGATTCATCCTTGCAAAAATCCATTCTTAAAGCCTCCGAATCCGATGGTTTCAAAGGCATTTCAGGTCGCCAATCACTGCAACTTTTTGGTGATTTCCTCGAAAAACATCAAAACGAGGTTAATTTGGTTACAATGGAAATGATTGTCGATTTCTTCACTTCGGTAGATGTTCCAGAATTTAAAGAAGTTCCACAGGATTTAATCGTTGTACTTGCAAATGATTACGATTACACTATCACACAAGAAGTTAAGGAATCGATATACTTTTTTAACAAGGAAGAGATTGAAAGTCAAATTGTCAATTACCTTTTTGCTGTGAATTTCGACATAGGAGAAACAATCCGCTCGCCATATACAAACGATGAGATTCAGGTCAGCGAAGAATTTTTCCGAAATTTTGAAAAGGCTATTCTTGGCGACGATGCCACTACTTTCGAGATGAAAAAGTTTAGGAAAGAGACCCAACATATTTATGTCAATACCACATTGTCCCAAGAGATTAATCTTTACGGCAAGAAAATTACCGAAACACAGCAATTTAAGGAGTTGTATCAGCGATTTACAAATAACTTAAAAGAAAATGCTCTTGCTCCTTTTTCGAGCAACATTAATTTTAAATCTGCGTTAAAAGAATACAACACACCCGGCTTCGACAAGTATGACGAAACAATTAAAAGGAGCATAAAGTTTCTTGTTGAAAATTTGACTCAAAAGTATTCATACACAACCGAAGGAGCTATTCAAATTGTTGAATATCTTCTGGAACACCAGTTGGACAAAAAGTATTGAAATTAGCTTTTATTTAACCCTTGAGCCGGGTGGAATATCTGCAAGTGTTGTGATTAAAGTAAGTTTCGAGCCGTCTTCGGTGCTGGCTGCGAGCAACATACCCTCGGATTCAACTCCCATAAGTTTTGCCGGTTCAAGGTTTGTAACCACAACAATTGTTTTTCCAACAAGTGCTTCGGGTGAATAGTGTTCCCCTATGCCTGCAACAATTTGCCGTCGCTCGTCCCCAATATCAATAATAAGCTTAACCAGTTTCTTTGACTTTTTGATTTTTTCGGCTTCGAGTATTTTAGCTGTCTTTAATTGTATTTTCGAAAAATATTCGTAGGAAATCATATTTTTCTTTTCCTCTTCGAAAATTTGCTCGGGCGATTTACCGAGTTTGCTGATTTGCTTTTCGATAATTTTGTCTTCGATTAACGGGAAAAGGATTCCGGGATTGCCGATTTTACTTCTCGATTTTAAATGAAATTCAAATGCATTTGACCAGACGTCATCGCCTCCAAATCCAAAGTTTGGTTCTCCCGTGATTGGTTCCAGCGACAAAGCCTCGAATATTTTCCTTGTTGTGAAAGGGATTATCGGCGAGAATAAAATGGCAAAGGAATAAAGCAGTTGGGAACAAATGAACAATGTCTTTGCACATTCTTCGGGTTTTTCCTTGTATGTTTTCCAAGGTTGCTCATCGTTGAAGTATTTATTTGCTGAACGGCTTGCATTCATTATTTCGGATACGGCATCCCGTAATCTGAAATTAAAAATAAGATTTGTAGCATTCTTTTGTGAACTTGCTACGCCTTTGATTAGTTCAATTTCGTTCCTTTTTAAAGTTGTGAATTTACTTGGATCAAGGCTTTCCTCGTTGTAATACGAATAGAAAGCAATTTTCCATTCGTCGGGAAGGTCTTTATATTTTTCTGGTAGCTCTGGAATTTTTCCTTCGAAATATTTTGAGATAAATTGAACGACTCGGTTAATGAAATTTCCAAAAATGCCAGCCAATTCGCTGTTGTTCCGGGTTTGGAAGTCTTTCCACGAAAAGTCTGCATCCTTTGTTTCGGGCAAATTGCAAGCAAGTGCATATCTTAAAGCATCAATCGACGAGGTATAGGGAAAATCGGAAAGAAATTCAATCAAATCGATTGTCCAATGCCTCGACTTCGAGAATTTTTCGCCTTCCAAGTTCAAAAATTCGTTTGCAGGGACATTTTCGGGCAGAATGAAGCCATCGTTTCGGGCATAAAGCATTGTTGGGAAAAGCAGAGTGTGAAATACGATATTGTCTTTCCCAATGAAAGCAATGTAATGCGTTGTAGGGTTTTTCCACCAGTTATCCCAGTCTTCGTGCAGTTCCAGTTTTTTGGCTTTAAGTTCATTCATCAGATGCTTGGTTGCAGAAATGTAGCCAAGGACGGCTTCGAACCAAACATACATAACCTTGCCTTTTGCCTTTTCGGGGTCGATGCCTTCGATTCCTTCGATGGAAACGCCCCAAGAAAGGTCTCGTGTGATGGCTCGCTCTTTCATTCCCTGCTTAAGCCAGCTTCGGCTTTGCTGAGCAACATTCTCTTTCCAGTGGCTTGCGTGTTGTTCAATGTAGTCTTCCATAAAGTTTTGAAAAAGGTCGAAGCGAAAGAACCAGTGAGTAGTTTTTTTGACGATTGGTTTTTGTCCTGTTATTAAGCTTTTTGGGGAAATCAAATCTAATTGGTTGTAGTAGGCACCGCAATTTTCGCACTGGTCGCCACGGGCTTTGTTGTAGCCACAATTTGGACAAACGCCTTCGACATAGCGGTCGGGAAGGAACATTTGGGCAACGGGGTCGAAGAATTGTTCCTCTTCCTTTGCGATTAAGTAACCTTTTTTCAAAAAGTCGGCGAAAAATTCCCTCGCCGTTTCGTGATGAATGGGCAGTGATGTTCTACTGAAAATGTCGAAGCTCATCCCGAATCGGTCGAAGGCGGATTTATTCGCTTCGTGATATTTATCGATAATTTCTTTTGGCGATTTCCCTTCTTTTTCCGCTGCTATGGTTATTGCAACGCCGTGTTCATCGGAGCCACAGACCCAAAGAGTGCGTTTACCTTTTAAACGAAGGAATCTGACGTAGATGTCCGCTGGGAGATAGGCTCCTGCACAATGTCCAAGATGAATATAACCATTGGCATAAGGAAGTGCCGAGGTAATCAAATACCTTTCGTTATCTTTACTACTCATTTATTTTTTGATTTTAACAAAAAAACAAAATTAAGTAAAAAAAACGGGCTGGCTTGCTATTGTAGTGAATTTTGTATTTGATGGTCACAAAGAGTTATGGTAAAGTGCATTTGTTTTATGGGTAATAGAAAGGGCTGTCTGTTCAATTTAAGACAACCCCAAATTTTATAAAACTTCCAAAATTGTTTGTGTTTTTCAGAGTTAATCTTATCCTGTTTACTTTTCAGGAATTTCGACTGCGACCAAGCTTGTTACGTCCTTGTATTTAATTTGGAAAAGCACTGCATCGCCGGGCTTTTTCGAGTCGATAATTTTTTTGAGTTCTTTGACCGAATTTATATCCTGACCATCGACTTTGAGGATGACCCCGTTTGGTAAAAGACCACGTTCATTGATTAAAGAGCGTTTGGTAACATTTTTTAAGTAAACACCATTTTTGACATCGAATTCAGATTTGATTTTGTCGTCCAAAGGCGTAACAACCAAGCCAAGTTTTTCGATATTAGTTGGTTCGCCGGGCTTGGGTTCTTCGATATCTTCGGAACCAGTTTTTTCGGCAACGAAGGAGTCACGCGCTTCGAGTTTAACCTTTTTCTTGATTTGCTCTTTGCCGCGGAGGATTGTCAGTTCGACTACTTCGCCCGGAGCACGTTTGGCAATTTCTAATTGCAAATCGTTGGATGATTCAATTTTCTTTCCATCCACTTCAAGAATTACGTCACTAATTTGAATACTTGCTTTTTCGGCTGGACTTCCTTTTTCAATTTGATTTACGATAGCTCCTTTGACATCTTTCATTCCGAGGGCTTTGGCAAGAACTTGGTCAACAGATTTAATGTAAACTCCAAGGTATGCTCGTTCGAATTTCCCTTTCTTGATTATTTCGGAGGCAACTCGCTTGACAAGGTTTGAAGGAATAGCAAAGCCATAGCCAATATAGGTTCCCGTTCGAGTGGCAATTGCAGTATTAATGCCAACAAGGCTGCCGTTTAAGTTAAATAATCCGCCACCACTATTTCCTGGATTAATTGGTGCATCAGTTTGTATAAAGTTCTCGATTGCCGGATTGCCACGGGAGCCGACCTTAGGTCGAATCAAGTTTAATCCACCTCGCCCTAATGCACTTACGATTCCTGAAGTTACAGTTGAAGATAAGCCTAAAGGATTTCCTACTGCAATAACTATTTCACCGATTTTGATTTCATCACTGTTTGCAAAATGAACAGGCTTGAATCCATCGCCATCAACTTTGATGACAGCCAAATCGGTCAGTTTGTCCGTTCCGATAATTTTTGCCTTGTATTCTTTCTTATCAAAGGTCATAATTCTAATTTCGTCGGCATTCTCGACGACATGATTGTTTGTAACAATGTAACCATCGGAAGTAATGAACACTCCACTTCCCGCTGCGGATAATTCCGATTCGTCTTCATCTTGGAAATGCTTAAAGAAATCTTGCCAATCCTTGAAAAATGGGTCATTTTCGTCGAAAGGGAAGAATCTGAAAGTTCCACCTTTTTGATTCTGTTTGAGTTTGACGCGTATATTTACAACGCTTTCTATTACTGCATTAGCTGCGTTTTGGTATGCGTCGTTCAATGCTTTAATGGTTGGGTTCATCTCGATTGGTGGCTTGTTGGCTCCAATTTGGGGCTGTGCAAATATTTGCCCTTTAAATAATGTGAAGTATAAGATAGCGATAAGTGCAATTGTTGAAACAGAAATAATGCCAATTCTAAAATACTGCTTTTTCATTTTTACCTCCAAATAAATTTTACGGATTTTCTAACGAAACAGGATTTAAATTATTACAACACAATTGAGGACTGACTAATGGAATAATTGCCTCGCTCTTTTTTTTTAACTTTGTAGTTTACACTGACTAATAATTTTATGTTTCTGTCGCGAATTGAATTAGTAGGGTTTAAATCTTTTGCGAACCGAACGGTATTTAATTTTACGAAAGGAATTACCGCAATTGTTGGTCCGAACGGTTGCGGGAAAACGAATATTGTCGATTCAATTCGGTGGGTTCTTGGAGAACAAAAGACTTCGCTTCTTCGCAGCGAAGTAATGGAAAATGTTATTTTCAACGGCTCTTCGACCAAAAAACCACTAGGAATGGCAGAAGTTTCGATTACTTTCATAAATGACAAAAATGTTTTGCCAACGCAATTTAATGAAGTTACTGTTACACGACGTCTTTATAGAGACGGGCAAAGTGAATATCTCATCAACAATACTCAATGCCGTTTGAAAGATATTGTCGATTTGTTTTTGGATACGGGAATTGGCCACAACTCTTATTCGATTATAGAGTTAAAGATGATGGAAAATTTGTTGAACGGCAGTGTAGAAGAAAGGCGCCGACTTTTGGAAGAAGCCGTCGGGGTAGCAAAGTTTAAGCTAAGGAAGAAAGAGACACTGAAAAGGATGGATTCCGTCAGAAATGATTTGCAAAGAATTTACGATATTGTTAACGAGATTGAACAGCAAGTAAAGTCATTGTCTCGTCAAGCGTCGAAGACTCGTCGATTTAATCAGATTCAAACAGAACTAAAAGAATTGGAACTGAAGCTGTGGTATTATCAATTCAAAAACTACAATCGAAGTCTTGAACAAATTGAACAAGAAAACAAATTGAATTTGGAAGAAAAGGAAAAGCAAGTCTCGTTGTATAACGAAATTGTTGGCGAAATCAAGGAACTCGAAGAAAAGATAACTAAGCTGGAAGAGGAAATCGAAGAGGTTCGTTCGGAAGAGAGCGTGCTTTACCAAGATTTTACTGAGAAAAGAAATCGCATTGGTGTTTTGAAGGAAAAAATTAATTCCATTGACTCAACTTTGAATAAAATAGCAGAAGACCGAAAAGAAGCAGAAGTTCTGATTTCCCGTTATCAAAAAACACTGAAGGAACTAATTGAACTAAAAGAGAATAAAACTAAAACATTAAGGGATTTGATTGACGGCTTCGAAAGTTTGAAGGTTGAAGTTGATTCTTGGAACCAACAACTTCTTGAAAAACAAGCAGAGTTTGACAAATCAAGAGCGGAGTCAGTTGGTTTAGAGAACGAACTTAAATTTGAAAAACTCAATTACAACAGGTTGAGTGCTACGCTTGAACAATTAGTTCAGAACAAAGCAAAAATTGAAAAAGAACAGGAAAGGATTGCAAAGGAGATAGAAAGTGTAACTGCTGAGAAAAAAACGAGCGAAGACAAAATTAATGAGTTAAGTTCGCAAAAAAGCGAGGCGGACAAAAGACTTAGCGAACTTGAAAATTTGCTAAACGAAAAGAAAAACCTTTTTGAACAAACCAAGCAAAGGGAAAACGAGCTGAAAATTGCATTGAAGGAGACGCAGGTAACTCTTGAATTTTTAAATTCTGTTGAAGATACTGATGAAAGTACAAAATTTCTTATTAAGGAAACTAATTGGAAGGAAAACAGGAAATTTTCTTTGCTTTCCGAAGTCATTTCCATCGACGAGAAGTATCGAATAGCATACGATTCACTTCTTGGGCAGTTCAAAAACATTGTGCTTGTTGACGACGAAACAGACATTGCCGATGCTTATAAAATCTTAACCGAAAGTGGCATTGGGAAGTGCTTTTTCGTTCCTTTGAACAAAATTCCCGAAAATTTTGAAATCACAGCAAAGTTTTCCGACCCAAAAATAATTGGTTTCGTTTGGGAATTGCCCGAAGTCAATAACAAGATTCGAAACATTTTCTTTGCTATTTATGGCGATAGCGTGGTTGTGCGTGATTACGAAGATGCGTTAGAAATATCTCGTAAGTATTCTGTTCCTTGCGTTGTAACACTATCGGGTGAACTTGTTTGGGGAAAATATATACACAAACGTGGCTCTATTCATAAAAGGGAAGGTATTAATATTGGTAAAAGGGATAGTATCAAAAAGTTGGAGAAGAAGCGTGAGGGTTTAATCAAAGACTTAGGAGACATTGAGCAAGAATTGAAGAATATTTCTGCATCAATCGAGCAAATAACAACTTCAATCAAAAATGGCAAGAAAACAATTTTGGAAATTGAAAGCAAAATAAATAATTTTAATTTGATTCATCAAAAGCACGAGAAGAAACATAGCGAATTGTTGTTTCAAAGAGACTCGCTTGAAAAAGAATATCGGAAAGTAATCGAGGAGTATGGGAAATTATCGAGCGAGACGAAAGTTGTGGAAGAGAAAATAAGAACTCTTTCGGAAAAATATTCAAATTTTGAAAGTGTTGTTAAAGAAAGCAAATCTAAGTTCGAGGATTTCCAAAGATTAGTCGAGGAGAAGAAATCACATTTGAGAGAAAAGGAAAAAGGGATTGTAAAAATCAAGACTGAACTTGAGGGGCTCGAAAAAGAGATTCTTAGAATTGAAAATGGCAAAAAGACTCAACAGCAAAGAATCGAAAAATTCGAAAATGAGCACCAAAGTTTGTTGATTAATAGGGAAGAACTTCTTCGAAAAATTTCCGAATTGGAGGTAGAAATTGGGGATTTGGAAAATTCATTGAAGGAAGTCAGGAACCGCAAAAATTATTTACTCGAAAGAAAGAAGGAATACGAAGATTTACTAACTCGCCAGCAGTCCTTCAAAGAAGATTTGCAATTTAAAATTGATAAGCTTGTTAGCAAAATTCATCAGAATGAGATAGAGGCTACAAGGCTAAATGAAAACATTCGTTCATTGTTTTCCAAAGCCTTGGAAGTTTACAATACCAATTTGAATGATGTCAGTTTTGAATTCGAAGAGGGTTTTTCGCCCGAGCAAGTTGAAGGCGAAATCGAAAGATTAAAGAAATCGCTTGTGAATCTTGGCAATGTTAATTTCCTTGCTTTGCAGGAATATGAGGAGCAGAAGCAAAGGTTAGAACTGTATCGAAAACAGATTGAAGATTTGACAAACTCCGAAAACTCTTTGAAAGAGGCTCTCGATGAGATTAACCGGACAGCGGTGGAAAGGTTTTTGACCGCTTTTGACCAGATTAATCCAAATTTTTCGAAAGTTTTCGCGGAGTTATTCGGTGGCGATAGTTTTGCCGAACTTGTAATTGATAGGAATGACCCGCTTGAATCGGATGTGGAGATTCGGGTTAAACCTGCGGGGAAGAAGATAAACTCGATTGACACACTTTCGCAAGGAGAAAAGACTTTGACCGTGTTGTCGCTTCTATTTGCCTTATATTTGGTCAAGCCTTCGCCGTTTTGTGTTCTCGACGAAGTCGATGCTCCTTTGGATGATGCAAATGTGGATAGGTTTTTGAATCTTTTGCGGAAGTTTTCCGATGTTCAATTTATTCTGATTACCCATAACAAAAGAACTATGGAATTTGCAAATGTTCTTTATGGCATTACTATGGCAGAAGATGGGGTTTCGAAAGTTTTGTCTGTTAAACTTGTGGAGTAGAATATGGCAAAGCATTTGAAAAAAGAAATTTTCACTTATCGAATAGCGAACTTTTTGCTTTTAATTCTTTTAATTATTCTTTATTCTTGTAGCGAAAATACTCCTACGACGAACGAAAATGAAACTCCGACCGAGGCTGTTCTGCAAACAACAGTAATTGAAATTTCCGATGGCGATACGTTTGGAATTTACTATAAGAACCAAAAATGGAAAGTGCGAGTTCTGTATGTAGATTGCTTCGAAACTCGAAAAGGGGATAGACTTTCCGACCAAGCAAGGAAAGCAGGGATTTCGGAAGATTCTGCTCTCGCACTTGGATTTAAAGCAAAAGATTTTGCCAAACAAATATTGTTAAACAAAAAAGTACAACTGCTACGGGATTTTAAAGAACCAAATCTTGATATTTACGGGCGACTTTTGAGAATTACCATCGTCGATGGTATGCGTTATGATTCCTTGTTGAAAGTGAATGGATTAGCAGCACCAGAAAAGTAATGATAGTATTTAGGATTTTAAAGTTCTTTGGCAAGGTTATCTTATATTTTTTAGTCTCGAGTATTGCAATTGTTGTTGTTTACAAATTTGTTCCTCCACCAATTACTCCTATAATGATTATCCGACAATTCGAAGGCTGGTTCGAAGGGAAAAATATTGGGATTAGGAAAGAGTGGGTTCCTTACGAAAAGATTTCAAAAAATGTGTTTCGGGCAGTTGTTTCTGCCGAGGATGCAAAGTTTATGTTCCACAAAGGTTTCGATTGGGAAGCAATAAAAGCTGCTCGCCGCTACAATGAATTGCGAAAGGGACAGAAACTGCGTGGTGCCTCTACTATTTCGATGCAGACTGCAAAAAATGCTTTCCTTTGGCACGGCAGAAATTACGTTCGAAAAGCACTCGAAGCATACTTTACAGTTTTGATTGAGTACATTTGGGGGAAAAAACGGATTATCGAAGTATATGTTAACATAATTGAATTTGGAGAGGGAATTTATGGCGTTCAAGCAGCAGCGGAAGTTTTTTTTCACAAGAATGCTTCTGAACTAACACAAAGAGAATCGGCTTTGCTTGCAGCAGTGTTGCCTAATCCACGGCGTTGGAGTCCAATTGCACCAACACCTTATATTGAAAAACGAGTGGCTTTCATACAAGGAAGAATGAATTCAGTCGTCATACCTAAGTAAACTTTTTTGTAACTAAATTTGAATTTTTTTGTCTATATATGTTTGTTGAATGTTGAGGTTTAAAATGAAAAGTTTTTCTTTAACCAAATTATTATTTTCCTTTGTTCTCATTGGATTAGTAATTTCTAATGTTTATTCAAAGGACTTAGTAATTGATTCGAAGTCACTTTTTCGAAATGTGTCCAGCGATAGGACTTTAACAGCCTATCCAAATGTTACATTTCAAATTGTTCCTTCAGTTGCCCGAGAAGTTTTCACCGCAGATTATGAGAAAGTGAAAATTATGAATTTCCCATTCGTTCAATCACAAGTAGTTGATTTGGTTTTGGAGAAAGCTGATATTCCTTTTGACCAAAATACCGAGTTTTATCGTGGTACAAAGAATGGATTAATTCGAACAAAAGCACCAATTTTAATGTGCCTTTCGGGGAAAATTTCTGGGCAGGAAAATTCTTTTGTTTTTATGAACTTTACTGAATTTGGGTTAATTGGGACAATGCAGACAGAATCAGGGATTGTTTATACAATTTCACCACAAAAAGATTCGAAAGAAGGGAATCACATTCTTACAGTTTCCAATTCGCAAGTTCTTAATGAGAACAAAATTTTTTCTTGTTACACCGAAGATTACTCTGGGAATTCAAACGAACTTGATGATTATATTAAATATTACAAGGATGATGTTCCACTTGCCAGCAAGCCTTTGCTCGAAGTGAAGCTTGCCTGCGAAGGTACTTACGATTTCTTTTCGATTTTTGGGAGCTCCCAGCCCGCAATTGCTTATATTACTGCTGTTATTGCACAATCCTCGAAAATTTACCAAGAATTTTTCAATGTTCGGCTTTATATTGGCTATGTCGTTGTTTGGGAAGATTCTTGGGAAGACCCGTATACAGGGACAGCTAACCTATCGGAAAAGTTACAGAAAATGCCTAGCATTTGGAAAGGCAAAACAATTGATAGGGCTTTAACTGTTTTGTTTGCTAATCTTGCAAGCCAACCTGCAAATGAAATTGTTGCTGGTATTTCTTTTGGTGGAACCCCTTATTATGGCAGCCTTTGCAATAGAGACTGGGGCTATTGTGTGCTTGGCATACGTGGCAATGCAACATATCCAACTTTGAACTACACTTGGGATGTGAATGTTGCCACCCATGAAATGGGGCATAATTTTAGTTTGCCCCACACACATAATTGCTACTGGCAGCCAAATATGATAGACACTTGTGTTACTGGGCAAACCTATGGTGTTGGCGATGCGTGTATAAAAACTGGAAATCCAATTCCAAGACCCGGTACGATAATGAGCTATTGCCATTTAACAAATTCTACTCATTCTGTCCAATTGATTTTCCATCCCAGAGAGTTACCATTGGCTCGCTCTGCTGCCGAAAGGTCGAGTTGTGTTAAACAAGCTTCATCTCCGTACATTTCATTGTTGAATCCGCTTGGTGATAAAACATATATTGCGGAAGAGGTTTTGCCGATTCGTTGGACTTCGGCAAAAGTTAATTACCTTACGATTTTCTTCTCCAGCGACAATGGTGCAAATTGGTCTTTGTTAGCCGATAATGTTCCTGCCACCGATTCGATTTACTACTGGCAACTTCCAAATATAAAGACAACGAGGGGGTTAATTTACATTCGTGATAAAGGCAATCCAAACGTTGCCGACACTTCAATGCGTCCGTTTTCGATTATGCCCAAAACCATTACTGTTCAATCCCCCAAGGAAAATGATGAATTTGCACAGGGCGAAACAGTTGCTCTTTCTTGGGAAGCAACTCTGGTCGATATATTTACTGTGCAATTTTCGACCGACGGTGGCAAGAACTTTACAACATTAGCCGAAGATTATTTGAATAAATATTACGAAATGACTGCCCCGCAAATTCAGTCGGACGAATGCAAATTCCGTGTTAAATCAAAAGACGGCAAAATTGTTTCCGAAAGTCCTATTTTTAAGATAGGAGTCCCTAATGGAAAAATTATATATCCAAAGGGTGGCGAGGTGATGTGTGTTGGCGCAGGATATACAGTCAAATGGGAAAGTTCATACATAAATAAAATTCAATTGGAATACTCAACCGATGAAGGAGCCAACTGGCGAAAGCTTGCTCTTGGTAATATTGATGCAAAGCTTGGTGCATTTATTTGGAAGATACCAAACAAGATTTCAAATCGTTGTCTTGTGCGTATTAAACCAACTTTTTCCGAGACAACTTTAGCCCGAAGTGATTCTGTCTTTTCGATAGATTCCTGCCAAGCTGTTGGAGAAGTGCCGTTCGAAGATTTAGCAACAAATGGTTACATTTTTAATGTAAAATTCAATCCCGTAGATAATGAAATAACTTTTGAAGTTGACAACTCCTTACTTCCTAAAAATCCAAGAATTAGTATCTACGACTTGTTAGGAAGGCAAATTTTTGCTGATTATTTAAGCAATATCCCATTTAGCAACAACTTGCGTGTTATAAAAATTAATAATGCTTATCAAGGTATTTTGTTCTTAATTTTGCAATTTGATGAAGGTAGATATGTTGGAACTACTATTTTGATTAGATAAAATGCCTAATTAATGTTAAAAAATAATTAGATTAGTAAAGATGCAATTTATTTGCATCTTTACTTTTTTAAAAGGAAGGTGAAACGATGGAGTGGTTAAATCAGTTAATTATCAAAACAATGCCTTTGGTTCCCAAAGATATTATTCGAAAAGTGTCGAGTAAGTATATTGCTGGCGAAGAGCTTGAAGATGCTGTTAGAGTAACCAAACAATTGATGGAACTTGGCGGAATGTCGACCATCGATGTTCTGGGGGAATTTGTTACAACAAAAGAAATGGCTTTGCACGAAAGATCGATGTGCCACAAAGTTCTCGAAGCGATTTATTCGAACAAACTCGAGTCGTATTTATCGGTGAAACCGACCTCTTTGGGTTTGGATATTGATTTTGACTTTGCTTATGAGAATATCAAGGAACTTGTTGACCGAGCGAAAAATTTAGGCATTTTCGTTCGGTTGGATATGGAGAACTCGCCTTACACGGACAAAACTTTCGAACTCTTTAAAAAGTTGCGTGGCGAAGGTTATCAAAACGTTGGGATTGTTATTCAGGCATATCTTTACAGAAGCGAGCAAGACATTAAAAATCTTGCTGAATATAAGCCTTCGATTCGTTTATGCAAAGGAATTTACAGAGAGTCTCCTTCCATTGCAATTCAGGACAAGCAAGGTATTCGAGAGAACTATAAAAAGCTTTTGAAATTAATCCTCGACTTGGGTTTGTATCCAGCAATAGCAACCCATGATGATATTTTAATCGACTATGCTTTGGGTTTGATAAAAGAGCGTAAGTTGAATAGGGAAGACTACGAGTTCCAGATGCTACTGGGTGTGCGAGAGGAAAGGCGAAACGAGTTGCTTCGTTCGGGGCATCGGCTACGTGTTTATGTTCCTTTCGGCAAAGATTGGTATGGTTATTCAACTCGGCGATTGAAAGAAAATCCAGATATTGCAGGATACATTTTCAAAGCTATATTTATCAAGAATTGATTTTTTTCTTAATTTTACCTTTTTATGTTTCATATTTTGGGAAAAAATATGCGTTCCAAATCTTTTATTATTGTTTTTTTAATTGCGTTTTTGGTTGCTTCTGTTGGTTGCCAAAAGACGAAGCCCTCGCCATTACTTAACGAAAAATTGACTGCACAGAACTTCTTTGAATTGGTCGAGAAAGTAAAGAAGGACAGCTTGCTCACTGCCGAAGAAATCGACCTTTTCAGTTCAGGTGTGGCTCGATATAGCAATTTTGTGGACTCATTATTTAATAAGTCGATTAAGGAAATTATTGACCAAGAAAGGACTTTGCGTCGCAGGCAAAGTTATATCAACTTAGCTACGAACGCTATTGTTTGTTATTCTCGTTTTCGTTATGATGGTTGGAAGCCTATTGAAATTGATGGCTCGAAATTCAATGTATTTACTTACACTATTTCAAACATTTCGAAAAATGATATTAAGAAAATTTATGGTTATCTCCAATTTTTCACAACCAGCAACCAATTGATTCGTGCATACAGGATTAATGTTGACCAAACAATTAAGGCTGGACAATTTACTCAATTCCAATCGACTTTCAGATTAGAAGAAAATAATCAAAATGAGCAATTTTTGATTAAATCTTTGGAGGAAAATCCCCGTTCCATTTTAGTTACTTGGCGTCCAATGTATATTGAACTCGATAATGGTCAAAAAATAGATTTAGAAGAGAAATAGTTGATTGTTTTTATGCTCATAAAAGGGAAGCCGAGTTGCTTCCCTTTTTTGTTTTTAAAAAAGTATAAAAGAATTACTATTTTAAAATTTTTTTCATATTTTAGTTTTTATCTGTGTGATAATATTTGAAAAACTATGGATGATACAATTGTTGCAACAAAGCAAAGGTTAATTGAAATCGAAAAGGAACTCGAAGAGCTAAAGTCGCAAAGGGATAAACTTCGAGCACGATGGGAGCAGGAGAAAAGACTGATTCAGCAAATACGGGAATATAAGTCGCAAATCGAAAATCTTCGGTTGCAAGCAGATGAATACGAACGTCAAGGAAATCTTGCCAAAGTTGCTGAAATTCGTTATGGATTGATACACGAATTGCAAAAAAAGTTGAACGAAGTGAATAGCCAACTTCAGGAATTGCAACGCGAAGGCAAAATGCTCAAAGAAGAAGTCGATGCCGAAGATATTGCCGAGATTGTTTCCAAGTGGACTGGGATTCCCGTCCAAAGAATGCTGGAAAGCGAAAGGACTAAATTGTTGAGGATGGAGGAGAGGATACATCAAAGGCTGGTCGACCAAGAGGAAGCAGTTCGAGCGGTAGCGAATGCTATTCGGCGTTCCCGTGTTGGTTTGCAAGATGTTAATCGTCCTATTGGCTCCTTCATTTTTCTTGGTAGTACTGGTGTTGGTAAAACCGAACTTGCCCGTGCTTTAGCCGAATTCCTTTTCGATGACGAGAACGCTATGGTTCGAATCGATATGAGCGAGTATATGGAGAAGTTTAGCGTTTCTCGTCTGATTGGAGCACCACCGGGATATGTGGGTTACGAAGAAGGGGGGCAACTTACGGAATCTGTTCGAAGGCGACCGTATTCAGTTGTTCTGCTCGATGAAATCGAAAAAGCACATCCCGATGTATTCAATATCCTTTTGCAGGTACTTGACGATGGAAGACTAACTGATAGCAAGGGTCGTGTTGTTAATTTTAAAAACACAATTATTATAATGACCTCGAATCTTGGGACAGAACTCATTCAAGAGCGACTGTCGTACATTACGCCCGAAAACCGCCAAGAAATTATGGATAGGCTCAAAGACGAAGTTTTTGAACTGCTTAAAAAACGGCTGAGACCCGAATTCTTAAACCGTATCGATGATATTATTGTCTTCAAGCCATTAACGAAGGAAGAAATATTCCAGATAGCAATTTTGCAACTAAACAAAGTTCGAGAAAAATCGAAAGAACGCGGAATTGATTTTGAATTGGACGACAAGGCTATGGAGTTGCTTGCCTCGATTGGTTTCGACCCACAATTTGGAGCCCGACCTTTAAAACGTGCTATCCAGCATTATATAGTCGATAAGCTTGCCCTGTTGATTCTCGAAGGCAAATTTGTTTCGGGCGATAAAATACGCATAAGTTCAATGAATGGGGAATTTGTATTTTCCAAATCCTGAGTCTATGAAAAAACTATTTTTAATTCTTTTTGTTTCTGCTTTGGTTATTTCCTGTGTTTCCCCAAAAATCACAGTCGAGAGAATTTCAGAATTACAGGAAATTGAACAAGGGGACAGTGTTTGGATTCACTGGAAGTTTGCGAATGCTTCGTATGTGAAGTTGCCAAGCGTAGAAAGGGAATTCAATCCTGTTGATTCTTTTTTGCTCAAACCCTTTAATTCAACCAGAGTTGATGTTACAGCATACAATGATAAAGGGGAGAGTTTAGTTCAATCGGTTTACGTTCTTGTTCGACCAAAAGAAACAAAAGAAGAGCAAAAGACACCAATTCAAAGAGGACCACTCGGAACAATCGATTTGAAAGGCATAAAGAATAATGTCAAAACAAAATTTTTAAGTGGTTTCGTGTCGAATTCATTTGATAAAGCCGTTCAATTAAAAATTTTCAGAGTGTCTTTTTCCAACAATCTTGACTCTTGTTCTATTAACTTTGGAATACTGGATACTGCTGGTAATTTGATATATGATTTATACAAGTATTCCAGCGATATTAAATTGGAAGCCGTTCAGGAATGTCCAAAGTTGGGCTTGAAATCCTATGTTTATGCTTTTCCAAAGGAATTGACTTATGGCAAAAAGTTAAACCTTTTCGTGCTTATTGATTATTCTATTATTAATTTCCTGCCCGATATAAAGGAGCAACTTGTCAATGGATTAAAATTTCTCGAGTCTTTCGATAAGCTTTCAATTTCGGTTTTTGGCGTCCAGCGAAATACTTTATTGCCATTGGAAAGCTTCGACAAAGCATATTGGGAACTGGGAAATCTTGTTTTCTCTCCAAAAGTTGAACTTAGTGCAGTTCATAGAACACTTTACGATTTGCTGGATGATGTAGTCGAAGATGAGAATACTGCTATTGTGATGCTTACAAATCAGATGGACAATTCTTCGATTAATGTGCTTTTGGATGATGTAATAAAAAAAGCAAACAGCAAGAAAGCCGAAATTTATGTCGTTGGACTGGGGAACGAAGTTTCTATTTTGGCGTATAAATATTTATGTTTGAAGACTGGCGGAATTTTTTACCACTTGCCTTGGGATTTTAATAGGATTGTCGATGTCCTTCGTGAAATCTTGTTATCGAAGAAGTATAGTTATACAATCACCTTCCCATTTAATTACAACGCAAGTAACTGCTCCGATGTTCTGTTGAAATTGAGAGCCTATTCAAATTATTACGATGTTTCCGATGTTATTTCTTATCCTTTGAAGGAGCGAATGTTCTACATTAATTACCAAGCAGTAGCACTTTTCAACGAAAACGACACAAGCGTCTCGAGTTCCTTTTTGCCTGTGCTGAACAATTTGACAAATTTGCTTCGGAGCAGTAAGAATTCCTCTCTCGAACTGATTGGCAATGCAGGTTTGAGCGAATCAATGAAGAACCCCGTCGAGCTTTCCCTCGCTCGGGCTAATTCTGTGAAAAGGATTTTGGTCAGCAATGGTGTAAATCCCTCGCAAATCAAAATCAAAGGGATTGGCAACAGTAATCCGCTGTTTATGGAGGAGGATGACGAAAGAACTTCTTGGATGAACAGAAGAGTCGAGATTCGTTGGCTTTTGCCTTCTGTATATCCATATACGATTGTTGTCGACACTGTTGAAAGCGAAGAGCTGGCGGAAAAAAAGGTGGAGAATTGGGAAAAAAATGGTTTCAAGTCGTATTATGTCCGATTATATGACAATGGAGCAGTGAAATATAAAGTTGTTCTTTGGGGTTATCCTGATATTGAAAAGGCAGAAAGAGATGCAAAAATCATTTCTCGAAAATACAAGAAAGCGTGTATTGTTGAATAGGCAATCGAGAAAGAATTTAATCTGGCTTTTGCTTTCTGTTGCGACTTTTGGTTTGGTCATATTTTCCGCATTTTCTTATGATAAAGAGAAAGGGAAGAAACTATACATCGAGCAGTGTTCCAAATGCCATCGAAAGGATGGTAAAGGAATTAAAGGTGTTTATCCCCCGCTAAAAAATTCTGATTATGTTCAGAAAGGGGATAAAATTGAGCTGTTGCGAGGAATGCTTTTTGGCCGTAGCGGGAAAATTGTTGTTAATGGCGAAGTTTACTATGGTGTAATGACTACCGAAGTAGACAAAAATTTAAAGGACGAAGAGATAGCATTGATTTTAGAGTATGTGTTTCGGGAATTAAATGGGATTGATAAATCTGTAACATCCGAAGATGTTGTGAAAGCAAGGAAACTTGGGAAGTTGCCACCGCATAAGTAATTATGAAAAAAGTATTTATTATATCTTGGAGTGTTTTGATTTATTGTTTTGTCCTGCACATTGCTTATTCTACTCCAGACTTATCGTTGCAAACAGGAAACAAATGTTCAAAATGCCACGTTAATCCGCAAGGAGGTGGAATAAGAACAGATTTTGGGTGGAAATATCTGCGCGATGGCTCGCATTTTCCAATCGGCAACGATTGGGTAAAAAAAATTTATGACCTTTTCGATAAAGAAACTTACGCAAAAGACTTGCAATTTGGTGATACTCTCGTTGGCTTGAACTTTCCTCAAAGCTTTGCTTATGGTATGGACTTTCGTTTTCAATCTGTTCGCTCGCACAAAACAGAATTTGCGAAAAGACGGTATTTCCCAATGGAAGCCGGGTTTTACTTTTTATTCAAGCCAGCCGATTGGGTTTCGTTGAATTGCCAATATAATCTTGGTCCAATAATTTTTCAAGGACAGGATAATTGGATGTCATCGCTGAATTTTAAGCTTGGGGAATATCTTCCCGAAATTCAAGTTGGGAAGTTTCAACCTTCGTTTGGATTGCGGGATTGCGATATGACTAAATTCGATAGAAGAATTGCCTCGGTCGATTATACATCGAGTCTGTTTCCGCCCGAATATTCTGAATTCGGATTGGAATTTTCCTATCGAAATTTGGAGATGTTTGATTTTTTCTTGGGTATGTTCGATTCCAGATTTCTTTCGCAAGTTACTGTTTTTGGTAATATTCCAATTGTTATCAAGCACAATCCAACTTTTAATTTGAAATTTGTCTTTTATCCGCCATTTTCCAGTGATATTCTAACTTATTCATTTGTTGGTTCTTCATTGCTGAAAAATGGGAATTTTGTGTATTCGAGTTCATTTGTTGGATTGAATTTCTTCGAACTTTTTTCGGTTCTGAGCGAAATTTCTTATTCAAACTTGAAGGATTATCGTCGAACACTCAATTTTATAAATAGAATTTATTTTACGCCTTTTCGTGGTTTTGTGCCGTTCCTTGCAATAGAAAACGCAAAAACCACGCTTGAAATAACACCTCGAACAAGTTGGGACTTGGATAATCAATCACTAATTTTAGGGTTTAAGTATTTCCCAATACCCTATATCGAAACAAATTGTGAGTATAGATTCTTTAAATCAATGGAGGCAAAATCGACTCGTTGGGCGTTCCAAATTCATCTTTATTATTGAGCCAACAGGCGGATTCGAACCGCCGACCTGCTCATTACGAGTGAGCTGCTCTACCAGCTGAGCTATGTTGGCAAATCAAATGCAAAAATACGAAACTTTGCCAAAATAAACTAAATTTAATATTTACATTATTGGTTTCATTCTTTGTTGAGCCATTCGTAACCCTTTTAGGACGAGCTCTTCGGGAACTAAAATATCGAACCCTGTTAATGGAATGCCCTTCTTTTGTTCGAGTCGGCGCAAAACTTCGTGGAAAGTAGCTTCCGCTTCTTCAAATCTTTGTAGATACAAAAGGGCATAAGCTTTCAAATGTAAAGCGTAAATCTGGTCGGGAACTGTTTCGAGCGATTTCTCTGCCCAATATAGAGCCTCTTCGTATTTCCCTTTGTTTCCAACCATTTTAGCCAAAGTTGAAGCAGCAGTTGCAAAAACCGATTTGGACAGAGTCTTCGTTTGTATAGCCATTCTGATTGCCCGTTCCGCTTCGGTTGCCAAGGACATTTGTGCGAGTGTTTGCCCAAGCTGATACCAAGCATAACCGTTCAATGGTTCTTCCTTTACATGTTGGATAAGCATTCGATAATTTCTTTGGATTTTGGCTTCCAAAACCTCCCGACCTTGATTATATCCTAAGTGTAGTATTTTGATATTCGAAAATTGTATTGAAAGCCCATTTTGGAAAATTGAAGGAGCTATTTGTTCGTGAACCCTACCTATAAATTTAACCTTTGGATAGCCAAGATTACGAAAGATACGAGGATAGCCACCTCTGTGAACTTCGGTGCTTCCATCCATCTGATAATGTTCGCTTTCAATTAGACAATAGAATCCGCCAATTGATTTGTCGGTGTTTCTTAGAATGTTTAATAGTTCTTCGGGCGAAGGTTCAACAATTCGTTCATCAGCATCGAGGTAGATAATCCATTCACCTGTGCAATACTTCAAAGCCTCGTTGCGGGCAAGTGAAAAGTCGTCCTGCCAAGGGAAATCGTATATTTTCGCTCCAAAACGTCGGGCTATTTCCTTTGTTCTATCCGTTGAGCCTGTATCTACAATGACGATTTCATCTGCAATTCCCTTGACGCTTTCCAAACATCCAGCCAAATGTTTTTCTTCGTTTTTGACAATCATACTCAATGAAACGAAAGGGCGTGCTGTCGGAGAAATGGGCTGGACAGCTCGCGGAGCTTCGTCTGTTCCCTTTGGCTGAGTTATGTGGTTAATCAAACTTCTTTGCTTTTGCTCATATTCGATGATTTTACTTATAAACTCGTTGATTTCGTTTGAATATTGCGGATTATCCTTTTTGAAGGATTCAAGAATCGAGATGGATTCGGAATACTTCCCTTGCATAATCAATGCATTTGCTAAACCTCGAATGCAGTCAAAATCATTTTTGTTGATTGTCAATCCCTTTCGAAAATAATTTTCGGCATCTTTGTATTTGTTTAGACCAATTAAGCATCTACCAATTCTGAAATACAATTTTTCGAAAGGAAGGAAATAATCGCCAACGACCAATGCAAGTGAATTGGGCGAAATCAAAGCCTTTTCCATTTCTAAATAATGATTCAAGGCTTTATCGTAAATTGTCAAAGCGGAATATGTTTCGCCAAGAATGAAATTCGCAAAAGATTGAATAGGAATTATCTGTAAGGATTCGTTCGCTCTTTGAATTGCGAGGTCAAAATTGCCAAAGCGGAAAGCTATGATTCCGCCATAATTTAGTGCTTGCGGGCGAACTGCACTTTCGAGTTTTGCAAAGGCTATAGCCTTTTGTATGAAATTTTCGGCATCAGCCAGCTTGTTTAATGCAAGGTAAGTTTTAGCTGTTTGAAAGTATAAATAGGCATTATCGGGTTCTTTTTCCAAAGCTTTCAATAGAAGCTCAAGGTTGCGGTATTGCTTCTTTTGCATTTCGTTTGGGGAAAGAGAATAGCCATAGTGTATAAAAATTGCTTCTGAATCCTTGATTTTTAGCCCTTTTCTAAGGATTGATTCGTGGATTTGTTCATGGACAATCCCTTCGAATCGGATGTCGGGATGATTAAGGAAGACTCTGAGAAGCTTGGTGGCGAAGGTGTCGAAACCACTTCCTTGAGCCCGAGAGGCAAACGAGATGCTATTGATTAGCCACCCGCCCGTTTGGGAATCTGAATTCTGCAAAGCATTTACAAGAGCCTCGGGGTTTTGTAGTTCCTCGTCGGCATCGATAGAAAGTATTACAGGACACTGAGCTTTCGAAAGTGCATAGTTTCGGGCACTTGCAAAGTTACCATCCCATTCGATTTTGTAAATCTTATCGGTGAATCTCGAGGCAATATTGATTGTATTGTCGGTGGAGCCAGTGTCGACAATAATAATTTCCTTTGCAATTGGCTGGACTGAAAGAAGACATTTTTCCAGAAACCGTTCCTCATTTCGGACAATCATACAGACCGAAATGTCGGGAGTGCATTGGTTCATTTTGATAAGTTATTCTTTTTTCAAATAAATTCGTTTTGCAACTTCGTAGCCAATAACTTGTTTTTTGTTTGTTTGAGCAATTTTAAGTGTGATTGGTCCAAAAAAAGGTGCTTTTTCCAAAATTTGAATTTGCGTTTCAGGTAATAAATTAAGGGATTCTAAGTAGTTCAAAAGTTCGGGATTATCGTCATCGAGATGACTAATAACATAATCTTTGTTTAATTCTGCATCGATTAAGGGAATTTCGTCCACGCTTGGAAGTTTACCATCCTTTGTAGGGATTGGATGCCCGTGCGGGTCGAATCGTGGTTCCCCTAATATTTGGCTAATTCTTTCAACAAATTCTTCGGAGATGAAATGTTCCAAACGGCAGGCTTCTTCGTGAACTTTTTCCAAAGGATAATTCAGTTTTTCTTTAAGATAAAGCTCCAACAAACGGTGAAACCTGATTGTTTCGAGTGCAACTTTTTCGCCTGCAGGGGTAAGCTTTGCACCGTGATAGGAGTTATACTCTACCAGCCCCATATTGGCGAGCCTTTTCAGCATACCTGTTACAGAGGCGCCCGAAACCCCGAGTTCTTTGGAAAGGTCGGTTGTAGAAACGGGCTCATCTCCTTGCAATTTGTAAATTGCTTTTAAATAATCTTGAATCGCTTGACTTAACATTTTTTGCCTTCTTTAATAATTTCAAATAACTTTAATAAATTTCAAATTGTAAATTAAAAAAATAAAATGAAAAACGAAAAAAATTTATTTAGACATTAAAAAAATGTTGTTAAAATAAACTTAAAGATAAGAGCTGAAATTGTTGAAAGTAGTAAACCAATGAGGACGGTTAACCCCAAATGTTTCAAACCAAATTCTTTGTATAAAACTGCAGAAGTTGAAACACATGGCAAGTAAAATACTAAAAAGACAATGTAAACGATAACTTGTTGCAATGTAATGGGGAGAAGTCTTAAGTCCGTCACTCCAAAAGCCTGTGCGGTCATAAAAACAGCAAGTTCTTTTCTTAAAAATCCGAAAACCAAAGTGGAACCAAGTTCTTTTGGCAATCCTAAAAGATTTGTAATTAAGGGCTGAAGTATATTATTCAAAAATTCAGTGAAATTAAAGTAATCGAGAATCGAAAGAACAACACTTCCAACAAGTAAAAAAGGGAAAGCAACTTTAAAGAATTCAACCAACTTGTATTGGGTTTTTCTTAAAACGATTGATAACGAGGGTACTCTAAGTGGTGGAACTTCCATAATCAAGCCAATAGGCTTGGGGAAAAAGAGAGACAAAACTTTTGCAGTTACAGCGATTGCCAACAAAATGTATCCGAAAATTACGATTGTCCAAATTGGACCTGTCAATGCAGTAGTTAGAGCAAAAATCACAGTCAAGCGAGCAGAACAAGGGATAAAATTAATCAGAACCGAGGCGAGCAAACGGTCCCGTCGATTTTCAATAATTCTGGTTGCAAAGATTGCTGGGACAGTGCAACCAAAGCCCATAACAAAAGAAGCCACCGATTTCCCGTGCAATCCAATTTGATGGAAAATAACGTCCATCAAAAAGGCAATTCTTGCCATATATCCGCTTTCCTCGAGGATGGCGGTTAATATCAATAAAGGCAAAAAATAAGGGAAAACAATTCCAAGCGCACCCGAAACGCCTTGAAACAATCCATCGACAATTGACCAAAGAAATGCACTGTTCGTTTTTAATGGGCTAATAATATCTCCAAGATTCGAAAGTGGTATTTCGAGCAATGAACTAAGCCAATTTCCGACCCAAAAGACCAAAAAGAAATACAAGATAAAGAAAAGAACAGCAAAGAAATACCCCGATACAGGTTTAAGAAACAGTAAATCGAGCTTTTCGACAAATGGAACAGTCGAGCGTGATGTATATCTTGTTGTTTTGTGCGAGATTTCCATACTGTGATGATGGCGTTCGTATGCAAAGGTTTCAAAAAGGCTTGTTTTGTGATGTTCAATAATGTCCCGCTTAGCATTTTCGACCAACTCCGAATTGTAGGTAGTGATGTATTTTTCCACAAGCGAAGGATTTTCCAGAAGTTTAATTGCAAAAAATCTGGGGTTAAATCCGTTTGGATTCGAAAATGCGATTGTACTCTCGATTTTGTTAATCCATTCTTCAATATGAAAAGTGAATTTTGTAGGAATTGGAAAAGTTTTTTCAGGGGAAATTTGCAGACTTATTGCATCCAGAAGTTCATTGATGCCTTTTCGGTAAAGAGCCGAGATTTTAACCACTGGAACCCCAAAGATTTTCGACATCAGTGTTTCATCGATGGAAATTCCCTTTTTCGTGGCTTCGTCCTTCATATTCAGCACAACAACNATAGGCAAGCCGAGTTCGAGTAGCTCAATTGTTAGCTCCAAACTTTTTGTAACAAGGGTTGAGTCGATTACGTTAACAATTAAATCAACAGGGTTTTCGAGTAGGTATGTGGTTGTAACGAATTCAGCAGGTTCAAGTGGGTTCAATGAATAAATTCCGGGCAAGTCTATTAGATGAATAGGCTCCCCAAAAACTTCAATGTTAGTTTCTTTGTATTCGACAGTGGTACCGGCAAAGTTTGCTGTAGATACTTTTACATCGGATAAAGCATTGAATAGTGTACTTTTTCCGCTGTTGGGCTGACCAACTAAAACTATTGTCTTAGTTGATGTATTCAACTTTAATTTTTTGGGCAATACCACGCCCGATAGCAATTCTTGCATCGTTCTTGGAAATATTTTTTATCAATATTGGACCGAAACCGGGGTTGGAAATAATTTGGATAAGGTCGTTTGGATGCAAGCCAAGAGCAATAAGTCTTTGCTTGGCTCCTCTGCCAGCATCTATTGAAACAATCTTAACAACTTTTTCGTTGTTTGCTTCGGTTAAAAACATAACCACCATTACATACTCGAAATTTTAGAAAAAACTAAATTCAAAAATAAATAAAACTAACTAATTCAGAATAGCAATATACGAAATTGTATATAATATGTTGTTAAAATTGGATTCCTTTGTTATATAAGTCGATTTCCTTTTGGGCTTCGGAAAGAGATTCGTAAACTCCTTTTTTTTGGTAAAGCACTTCGACCAGTGATTTTTCGATTATCGATTCAATTTCTATCCATCGAGGATGGACAGGTGTCATCTTGGAATATTTCAACTGCTCTGCGAAAACTCTTTTGTGCGAATTCAGGTCATTGAAGCTTTTATACAAAAGAATAGTGTCTGCCGGAAATCCAGCCTCGGGTATTTGTGTTACCATTTTTTTTAAAGATTGTTCGGAAAGTAAGAACTGAATAAGTTTTTTTGCCAAATCTTTGTTTTTGCTTTCCTTGTTAATGGCAAGGTATTCTCCACCGGCAAAAGATATGCCCGGGGAATTGCCACTTCCCGGCATTAAGTTTGCAGAGAAGTTAAACTTTTGCGGTGACTTTTGAATTAGTTCCAACAACCATTCTCCCGAAAAGCAAAAACCAATTTTCCCCTGTACGAACAGCAAGTCTATTTGCTTTTGTGTTTCGATGATACCTAATCTTGACAATTCGAAATAGGTTTGAAATGCTCGAGCCACCTGTGGAGAGTTGATTTTTATATACCCGTTCGAATCTTGAATTTCTCCGCCGTAGGTCCAAATCAATGGTAGAATTTTTTTGTATAATCTGTGGGGGTCTGAACCATTGCAACCAAATCCATAGCCTAAGCCACTTTCGTTGATTGCACGGGAAAATTGAATTAGCTCATCTATTGTTTTTGGTGGGTTTTCGATCCCGCATTTTTGCATCAAATCGCGATTACAGAATAAAACCCTTGTGCCGATAATCCAAGGAAGTGCATAAAGTTTTCCTTTTGTTTTTGCTGGTTGCAATGTGTATTCGAAAAAGTTTCTGTGAGAGAAAAAGTTGGTATCGACGGGTTCCAAAACTTCCGCCGATGAGAACTGTGCAATCCAATCCGAACCAAGCTCCAAAACATCGGGTGCTGTTCGGGAATTAAATGCAATGATGAGCTTCGTTTTACCGTCGTTCCAACTCAGTTCCGAAACATCGACACGGCAGTTGTTTTGCCTTTCAAATTCGTTGATTATTTGGCGAACGACTTTAGCTTGGGAGGGTTCGCTCCAAAAATGCCAAAATTTGATTTTCTCTTCTTTTTTCCCACATCCAGAAAAAAGAAGAGCAAAAAACAAAAGTACTAAATATTTTTTCATTCTTTCGAATTAATTAAATTGCAAACTTAAAATATTTCGAGTTGTTTATGAAAAAGTTTGTTTCATTGCTGGCAGTTTTATTCATCATTTCGGTAAGTAATTTATACCCAAAAGGATTTTTATATGAGATTGTGGGGAAAAATTCAAAAGTTTATCTGTTGGGTTCAATTCATCTGGCGAAACAAGATGCTTTCCCATTAGATTCGGTTATTGAAAATGCTTTTGCTTCCTGCGGGAATTTAGTTCTGGAAGTCAATTTGAATAACATTAACCCGATGGAAATTTTCCAATATGGGGTTTTTCAAGATACCACGAAGTTGGAAGATGTAGTGCCACCGAAATATTTTAAGATTATGGATAGTTTGTTTACAATTTACGCTTTTCCAAAAATGATGTACAACAAATTCAAGCCTTGGGTGGCTGTTTTGATTTTGCAGAGTTTGGAGATGACCAAAGCATCGGAAGATTTTATTTCAGGGGTTGAAACATATTTTATGAATAAATTAGATAGTTCACAAAAAGTTTTAGAATTGGAATCGTTCAAAGAACAGTTGGATATTTTCCAAAGTCTNTATAATCTCGACTCCGAACGTTTTTTTGAATATTTCCTGGCCAATAAAAACAATGATAAAACCCAATTTGATAAATTATATGAGGCTTGGTTAAAGGGGGATGAAAAATCAGAAACAGAGTTAATAGAGAAAGAATTAGAAGGATTTGAACTTGCGAAACAGTATAAAGAAATACTTTTAGAAAGTCGAAATCGGAGAATGGCAAACGATGTCGAGAATTTTCTTATGCAAGAAGGATGCTATTTTGTCGTTGTTGGCGCCGGTCATTTAATTGGAAGCAACGGCATTGTCAATCTTCTCCGCCAAAAAGGATATGAAGCCAAAAGGGTGAAGTAGGATGAAACAGTTTTCAGTGCTGCGATGAGGAAAGGGAAATAATGTTTTGAAAAAAATTACTAAATGTCATAGTTTGTCGCTAAATGGTTTTGTTTTTTTGATTTTTTATTATATTAGTATTTTAAAAAAGTAAATTTTTCCATAATGGATTGGAAAAACTTAAAAATAAAATTCAAAAAATCTTATTTTATCAAGTGTTTTGAATTTTTGGGGGTTTTATGCTATCTGCAATTAAACGAATAGGAGAGTTTGTCGCCGAAAATCAGGGCGAAATCCGTCTTGTTTCGACCAAACCCAAGAAAGGCGACGAATATGCCATATTAATTCATTTAAACAAAAACGAGCCGTCGGGATTCAAGGTTGAGATTGAGGATTTTGATATTGATAAGTCCCAAAAATATCTTTGGGATGAAGATGCCAAAAAAGGCAATAATCCTTTACCATTTTGCAAAATAACTGAACCGGCAAAGACCTTTGAAAAGAAAATTCTTATTTGGTACAGAGAATTCCTAAAAAGTTCTGATGACGAGGAAACAAAAGTATTAAAAACTCTTTCGGAAAAAAAGGCTGAGATAATTGAAAGTATCGAACAGACATATAAATGGGCATATAAAGAAAGCAAATCGAAGGTTAAGATTTTCTATTTGGGTGTGAAAATCGAGGGAAAATATCCGGGTGAATTCGAGAGTATTCGGGAATATTGGCAAGAAAGTAGGGAAGTGAAAGACTGGACCCTTGGGAAATGTTCCGTTTGTGGGGAAAGTAAGGATGTTACAGCACGAACTGGAGTTTTCCAATTCGATACCGATGACAAGCCCGGATTTATCGTTGGGGGCTTCAATAAAAAATACTCTTGGAGGAATATACCAGTTTGTGGCGATTGTAGAGAGAATCTTTTGCGTGGGCGGAAATTCATCGAAAACAACCTTTCGTATAAATTTTATGGACTTTCATATTGGCTGGTTCCTAAGTTTTTCATTGGCCACAAGAACCTTGTTAATGAAGTTTTAACCACGCTTTCCGACAGGAGTGTTGTGAAAAAAATTTCCTTTAATAATTTGAAAGATGCATTATTGGTTGAAGAGGAAATTTCAAAATTGGTTGAGGCTAAAAGGAGCTTATTTGACAATGAATCTTCTGCAAATGATTTGATTGAATCGTTATTCAAAGAAACCTTGCTAACAAATGATGAAAATGAATCTTTTGGATATCTAAAAGAGATGCAGGATAGTCTTGGGCTCAATCTTTTATTTTTACGTAAAGACCAATCTGCAGAAAGAATACTTTTGCTAATCGAAGATGTTTTACCCTCGCGGTTGAATTTAATTTATAATGCAAAGTTGAAGGTCGAAAAAAATTTCAAAGATTATCTGTTTGCTACCTCTTCCGAAAGTGACAAAAAGGAAGATAAAAAGAACATTTGGGAAAACTATCACAAAAGTTTTAATTTTGGGAAAATTAGAACATTTTTTAGCAAGAGCAACGAGGATAAAAGGGATACAGACCTTGATAAGTATTTCCTCGAAGTGACCGAGGCTGTGTTTAAAGGGAAAACAATTGACTGGAATTTTCTAACAAGATTTTTTATGAATTCAATTTCGAGTGCATTTGTAAAGGAAGAATATTTTCGGTTCCGTGTAACCGATGCAATGATGGTAAACAACTTTTTAGAAGAATTGGGTTTAATAAATTATTCAAAGGAGGAACAAATGGAACCATCAACTTTCGAAGAAATTTTCGAAAGGTATGGCAAATCGCTGAACACACCTTCGAAGCGTGGAATTTTTCTTTTGGGTGCCTTAACCCAAATGCTTTTGAATTTGCAGTATCATCTTCGTAACAGTGCACCTTTTATGAAAAAACTTAAAAGCTTGAAGATGAATGAGCAGGATATTCGAGGGCTTCTTGCCGAAGTGCAAAACAAATTTATTGAATACGACCGCTATGATGTTGGCAAAAGGGAGCTTGCTAAGGAAATTTCTGATTTATTCTTGCAATCGGGTGAAGATTGGAAATTGAGCATCGACGAAATGAACTACTATTTCGCTTGCGGAATGAACCTTTATGAAAAAATTTCTGAAATAATTTATTCAAATCTAAAACAAAAGGAGGAGTAACAAATGGAAACAATTCGTAATCGTTCTGAAATTCTTTTCCTTTACGATGTGAAAGATGCAAATCCAAATGGCGACCCTGTTGACGAAAACAAACCTCGAATCGACGAAGAAACTGGAATTAACATCGTAACGGATGTGCGATTGAAAAGAACCATTCGAGATTATCTCTATGAATTCAAAGGGCAGGAGGTTTTTGTACGTCAAACTTACACCAAAGAAAACAAACTTAGAACTAAAGAAGACAGGGTAAAAGATTTTGGCCAAGACGAAAAGAACATCATCCAAAGTTGCATTGATATTCGACTTTTCGGTGCTACGACTGCAATTGAGAAGCAAACAATGACATTAACAGGTCCAGTACAATTTAAGTATGGTAGGTCGTTGCATAAAGTGGATTTGAAATATTTCAAAGGCACCACTGTGATGCCATCGAGAGAGGGAGCTGAGCAAGGCACTTTCTGGGAGCGATACATCCTTCCATACTCGCTAATCGTATTTTATGGTGTTGTTAATGAAAATGCGGCTCGACAACAGGAAATTCCTTTGACTGAATCGGATTTGGACTTAATGTTCGAAGCAATGTGGAATGGAACAAAAAATTTGATTTCGGGTTCAAAGTTCGGTCAAATGCCACGTCTACTTTTGCAAATTAAGTATAAAGAAAACGAGAATTTCCACATTGGCGAGCTGGATAAACTTGTTTCATTAACAACAAATCTAGGTGAAGAATCAATTCGTGATGTTGTTGATTTTAAAATTGAAATCTCGCCCCTCGTCAATGAATTGAAGAAGTATCAAGACCGAATTGAGATGATTCGTTATAAAGTTGATGAAAGATTGAATCTCACGATTGATGGCTATGCAACAGATGTAAACACTGCGTTCAATTTCGCTAAAATTGAAACATTCAAATTTTAGGTTTAAAAATGAAAGTTTTAGTTTTTGATGTTTGGGGGGATTTAGCCCACTTCAAAAAATTTTATACCACATCATCTCCACTTTCGCTGTCGTTTCCATCGCCGCCAACAATTGCGGGAATGCTCGGGGCTTTGGTAGGTGCCGAAAAGTCTTCGAATGACTATCTGCGGAAGTTTATGAACGATTTTTGTCGTCTTTCCATTCAAATTATGACCCCAATTCAAAAGATTCGTTTTGGTATTAATCTTTTGGAAACTAAGGGTACAAATATGAAAAGACCAATGAGCGACCGAAACCTTGCCCCGAGAACTTTGATTCGCACCGAGTTTGTTCGGTTCCCAAGATACCGTATCTATTTCTTTCACAAAGATGAAAGAGTTTATTTTCAGGTTAAAGACAAGTTGGTTGAACATCGGACTTTTTTCACTCTTTCGCTTGGATTGAGTGAGTTAATTGCTAACTTTAAATTTGTTGGCGAATTCGATTTCGAAAACCGAACATTCAGCGACGATGCTGTCGAAATTTCCTCACCAATTTTGGTGAGTAATCTTATTGAAGCCCAAGATAGTGTAATTATTGAGCAGGGGAAAAAATATTTAAAAGAGAAAATCCCTGTTTTGATGAATCCTCAGCGCATTGTAACTCGTTATGAGGATGTGATTTTTGAGCCTGAAGGTAAAACGATTAAAGCCAAAGTTAAGAATTATCAGAGATTGGAAGATGGAACAGCAATTTGTTTCTTCTGAATTGTATTCACACGAAGGGAAACTCCTTGAAGTTCATCTGTTGGAAGTCGCCAAGCTGGCAAACCATTTGATTTCGGATAAGCCCGTTGATTTACAGCAAAAAATCAAGGAGATTTCCCTTCTTTCTGCTTTATTTCACGATGTTGGAAAGGCAACCAGTTTTTTTCAAGAATATCTGCTTTTGAAAAAGAACGTAGACCCCGAGAAAAAGCAACATAGTTTACTTTCTGCTCTTTTTGGGTTTTTTATAGCTTTACAGTATTTCAATAAGGGTAATTTGTTTGATTCATTCCTTGTATTCTTAATTATATCAAAGCATCATGGAGACTTAATTGACCCAAAACTCGCTTTAAACCTCGAAAATAAAGACTACGCACTGCTTTATGAGCAGATTGACTCTATCGACTCAAACAGGTTTGGGGTTTTGCTGAATAATCTTGCCAATGAGTTCCCAGATTTTTTCCCTTCTATTGAATTTTCAAGCATTTTAAGCGAATTTAAAAAGTTCGTTGAGCGATTCGAGAAGAATGCTTTGGGCATCAGGAAGCAAATTAGGGACCAAATTGAAAAGATACATTCTTTGGAAAAATACTTGATTGTTAATACTATCTTCTCTATTCTACTGGACGCCGATAAATCTGATGTTGTATTGGATGATAAAACAATTTTGCAATCCCGAATTCAAATTCCTGACTTTTTGGTTGATAACTACATTTGTTCAGAAACATTTAATAGAAAATCTATTGATTCCCCACTTAACGGGCTTCGCCAAACAGCATACGAAGAGGTGTTAAATCGTGAAATTAATTTAAATCAAAGAATCTTCACCTTGACACTTCCGACTGGTTTGGGTAAGACTTTTATTTCCCTATCTTTTGCTTTGAAGTTAAGAAAATTACTCGGGGGTAAGCATAGAATTATCTACTCGTTGCCTTTTTTGAGCATAATTGACCAGAATTATGAGGTTTTTAAAGAGGTACTACAATACAATGGGATTTCTACTACATCGGATATACTTTTAAAGCATCATCATTTGAGCGAGTTGAAATATTCCAAAAGTTCAAATGGGGAGGATTTCGATTGGGACGCCTCTAAAATTTTAGTCGAAAGTTGGAACTCCGAAATAATTGTTACTACTTTTGTTCAATTTTTCCATACTCTTGTCTCGAACAGGAATAAGAGCATCCGAAAATTCCACCGCCTTGCTAATTCAATAATTATTCTCGACGAAGTTCAAAGTATTCCGATAAAGTACTGGCAATTGATTAGAAAATTAATGATTGAACTTGTTAATAAGTTTAATTCCTATTTGATTTTTGTTACTGCTACCCAGCCTATGATATTTGAGCAAGAGGAATTTTACGAGCTTTCGGAGCCAGAAAAGTATCATTCGCAATTGAACAGAGTTGAAATTATTCCCGATGTTCGTGTTCCGATAACAATTGAGGAAATGGTCGAAAAATTCGAGTTTGGAAAGAATTCTATTCTATTTGTTTTGAATACCATTGATTGTGCCAAAGATACTTTTAATTTGATACGGCAGAGATGGGAAAATTCAACTTTTCTTTCCACTCATATTGTTCCATTCGAAAGAGCCCGAAGAATAAACGAAATCAAGGAAAAACTAAAATCAAAAGAGCCTCTTGTGGTTGTTTCGACACAACTTGTAGAGGCTGGGGTAGATATAGATTTTGACATAGTTGTTCGGGATTTAGCCCCGTTCGATTCAATTGTGCAATCGGCTGGGCGGTGCAATAGAAATGGGTTATCAAAAGGAAAAGTGTTCGTTTTTCACTTGAAGAAAGACATAGAGGATAAACAAAGTTTTTACTCTTCGAAGATTTACGATGCTGTATTGCTCGACATAACGCGTTCGATTTTGTTGAATCGAGAGATAATAACAGAACCCGAAATTCATCAACTCTCTCAACATTATTTTCAAGAGACAGTGAAACGAAAGAATCAGCACGAATCGAAATTAATTATCGATTGCATTGAATTTCTGCAATATTCATCGACCGATGAGGAAGCATTTACACTGGAAAAATTTAAACTTCTTGATGATAAATATTTCGAGATGGATGTCTTTATTGAAGTTGATGAAACAGCCCAGAATCTATGGAAAAGATTTACCGAACTTTATCGAGACGATACTATCGACCGATTTGAACGGAAGAAAAAATTTGCGGAATTCAAAACGGATTTTTATAATTATGTGATTTCGATTCCCAAAAACGCAAGCAATCGCCCCGTGGATTTCTTTGGCGAACTCGCGCACGTTTCGTTGGATGAACTTGATTATTACTATGATCTACTAACTGGTTTTAAACTCAAACCTGATATTTTTACTGAGGTTATTTAAATGATTATTAATTCATTCAGGGTTTTTCTTGCAATCGATGGAGTGCTCGAAAAGCGGGATGCACAAAAAGTTCGTGGGTATTTAGGAAATATTTTCTGGGAAAATCCATATGCCCATCATCACAACCCCGATGGCTCTTTGATTTATGAATATCCTCGAATTCAGTATAAAGTTATTAATGGTAATTGTTTAATCCTTGCATTTGACGAGGGGGTTGAGATTGTTAAAAAGATTTTTGACGATTTGGAAAGCATCCTGTTGGATGAAAATTGGAAAAATATTCATTCTAAAGCACTTGAGATGGTCGAAGAGCAGTTCGATGCAACAGATGAACCAATTGAGTATCAATTTCTAACGCCTTGGCTGGCTTTGAACGAGGAGAATTATCGAATTTACAAGTCTAAACGAACATTTCGGGAGCGTAAGTGGTTGTTGGAAAATATTTTGACAGCCAATATTATTTCTGTGGCAAAATCTTTGGGCTTTACCATCGAAAAGCAAATTCATACATCATTTGTAGAAGTGAAACCAATATCGGTAAATGTTAAAAATGTGAAGATGGCTGGGTTTTACGGAACTTTTATTACCAACTTTAGGTTCCCGTCTTTCTGGGGTCTTGGGAAATCTGTGGCTCGAGGATTTGGAACTGTTATTCAAACTTCGGAGTTGAAGAAATTTAAAAAGGGTTTGATGCAATTACTTCCCGAACCAAATACAAATAGGCACCAGAAAAGATTCAAAAGAAAAAGAAGAATATGAGTAGGGGATTATTGGAAAAAAGAATCCGAGTTTTTAATTTTGCCTTTTTTCAAAGGCTAATGGAACTGGTTATCAATTCTCGGGGGGCTTATCTTCAAAAAAGTGGTGAATGCTTCAAAATCAAAACCGAAGAGCGAAGTGTTGAAATTTCTTGTCAAAAGGTTTCTTCTATTTTAATCTCAACTTCGGCTTTAATTACTACCGATGCAATCAAACTTGCAATAGATAACAACATCGACATTGTTTTTCTCGATGAGTATGGTAATCCTTTTGCCCGAGTTTGGATGCCCAAATTGGGAAGCACAACTCTTATCCGTCGTCGTCAATTAGAAATTTCTGAATCGCCCGATGGTTTGAAATTTGCTTTGGAATGGGTTAAGAATAAATTCGACAATCAAATTAATCTGCTTTTGCGATTGAGGCAAACAAGACCACATCGCTCCGCCGAAATAACTTCTGCGATTAACGATCTGAAGACCACGGTTTCCCGCTTGGATACAATTCTTGAAGAGTATAGTTCTTTATCCGAAGCAAGGTTCGAGATTTTAGGAATCGAAGGCACTGGAGCTAGGATTTATTTCGACATTATTTCTGCCTTGCTTCCCGAAAGATTTCAATTTCAAGGTCGTAGCCGTAATCCCGCCAAAGATGAATTTAATGCTCTTTTGAATTATGCCTATGGTATTCTTTACTCACGAGTCGAAAAGGCTTGTATTATTGCCGGGTTAGACCCTTATCTTGGATTTTTGCACTCCGATAATTATAACAAAAAGTCTCTTGTATTCGATTTGATCGAAAACTATCGAGTTTGGGCAGACGAAGTGGTTATCGCTCTTTTTGCAGGGCGAAAAGTTAAAGTCGAGATGTTCGATAAAATCCCCGATGGATTGACTTTAAACAAAGAAGGAAAAGCTTTGCTTGTTACTGAATTCAACAATTTTCTTGAGGAAACAATTCGTTATCGAGGTAGAAATGTACAAAGAAAAAATATCATTCAATTCGATTGCCATCGATTTGCTAATCAATTAATAGGTAAGGATAATGAAGCAAAATGAAACACTTGTTTGGGTGATTTACGATATTACCGAAGACAAAATTCGGAACAGAGTTGCTAAGGTCTGCAAAGATAAAGGGCTTTATCGTGTTCAGAAATCGGCTTTCCTTGGAACTATTAACCGAAACCAACTTGATGAACTTTCTATGTTCTGCGACGAAATAATTGACCAAGATACCGATTCGGTCTATATTTTCCCAATGTGCAAGGATGACTTTCGAAGGGTTATCCTTCTTGGTCAAGCTTTCGACAAGAAACTTGTTACCGATGAAGTTAAGGCTTTATTTATTTAAACAATGATGGAAACTAACAAAGAACTACAAGAGTATATCGACATTAAAGCCGAAAACAGAAAATTGTTTTCGCCTTTTCCCGAATTTGATACCGAAGTTACTCCTATGGTAACTCCTAGCGAAATAATTGGATACACTTATTGTCCAAGATTCTTATATTATATGAATACCCTTGGCATTCCGCAACACGAAGAACTTCGGCTAAAAGTTTTAAAGGGGCGGCAAATACATCGTCAACGCGAAAAAAACAATCCAAATTACTTAAGAAAAAATCCCGAATGTGTTAAAAAAGATGTTTCGGTTTATTTAGCTTCGACTAAAATTGGTGTTCGTGGCATTGTCGACGAAGTTCTTTATCTTGCCGATGGGACTCTTGCGCCATTAGATTATAAGTATACTTTTTATACTGAATTTATTTTTAAAACCCATAGAATTCAGTCAACTCTTTATGCTCTTCTTATTCAGGAAAAATACAACAAGCCAGTTCAAAAGGGATACATCTGTTATGTTCGTAGCGGCAATTCTTTGAAAGAATTGGTCTATACAACCGAAGATTTTAAAAAAGCTATCAATGTTGTCGAAGAAATTTTCCAAATTATTCAAAATGGATATTATCCAAGACGGACAAGGTATACAAACCGTTGCATTGATTGTACGTATCGGAACATTTGCGATAAGTTTTAGTTCTTTGACAAATGGGAGAACACTAATCTGGAAATTTTATATAGGAAAAATTTGTGCGTTTTTTTAAGTTTTTGTTTCATAATAGATTGCAGAATGAAAATCGATGTAAAAAGCGAAAAAAATTGACAAAAAAGAGGTAAAAAATTGTGCAAAAAACAACAAAAAAGGGTAGAGTAAATGGAAGGGAATTGTAGGAAGAAAGAAGAAAAGAGGGAAGATAATGGTTTAAGAGCAAAATCCACCAAAACAAGGATTGAAACNTAGAACCTAGTGCATTGCCCCATCC
>RCNO01000018.1 GCA_003731685.1 Bacteroidetes/Chlorobi group bacterium MS-B_bin-24 | reverse complement strand
GCGTAAACTGCGTTGTTCGGGTCGACATTCATATCCAACAACGCAACCGCATTGTTCTTCACAACAGTGTTCTTGGCGCTTTGAATACCAATGCCTGCGACTGGATATGCAGTAACAATTCCAGGATTTGGACTAACAACGACCGTATTGTTTGCAATCTTGTCGTTTCGTGTGTAGTAGCCGGGAGCCTTTGGTGTTGTGAAGTAAGCAATAATATCACTACTTGGCTTTCGAGCTGTGAACAAATGAATACCAGCACGATAGGCATTCCCTGTTCCAGTCGTAATTCCCCAAATGCTGTTGTTGGTAATTTGAATGCTTTCAGCAACATCAGGATATTTGACTTCGCCGAGGTACGGATGCGGCAAAGTGTTTTGCTCTTGCTCGACTTTAATACCAACAGCACTAACGTTCGAAGTTACACCGCTGATTTCGTTCTTATCAATTGTGATACCTATGTTGTGGTAACCTTTGTAGCTCGAAGAGCCTAAGCCACCAAGAGCAATACCATAAGCTGGTTGGCTACCACCATTTACGTTATAAATCCTATTGCCAACAACCTGGGAATTTTGCTCGTAACCAAGGAAGATACCCGCACTAGCAACATTATAAATTGTATTCTTTGCGAAGGTATTGTTGTTGTTATAGTATTTGACGTAATTGGTTTCGCGCCAGAGTTGACCATAACCCAACGAAACAATACCATAGCCAAAGCCATTGATTTCGTTACCCTCGATTACATTGTTGTTGCAAGGAATGGTGTCCAGTCCCATAATCTGTGATTGTTCGCGCTCCAATTGGTCATAAGGCAGATTGGAACGCAAGACAACACCAGCCGAATATGCCAACACTTGTGTACCTTGCAGCAAAGTATCGGGAGTATATGTAAATCCATAAACCGGGCTATATGCAGTCATTGGCAGCCAGGTCTTATTCGCTATGTTCGAATTAGCATTCTCAATTATCAAGTTCTTGATTTGGATATGATGTGAGCCGGGACCGAGATAAATGGCTTGCCCACCGTTCGAATAGCTTACAAGGCGAAGCTTAATCGACTTCTGCGGACCGCCATCGAAGATAATGTAACCAGGAGTATTTACATATTTCCTCGAAATTGAACCCTTGGTCTGGTATTCACGGTAAACCGAATATTCGTTCGATGGCTTAATTGATTGACCAAAGGCAATACCTTTGCCAGTTGGCGAGACAAGGTCAATTGTAATACTTCCACGAGTTAGCGATTTTTGAGTCGAGGGCTTCCAAGTCACAGTATAGGTTGTATTCAAATCGGCATTATGGCCAAGATTCAAAATCCAAGAACGGAAGTCCCAAGCTGGCGCAGTTGGGTCGACATAGGACCTTGCTTTCACTTGGTAATAAGAATCGGTGAGTTCAAAGACTACATTGCCGGCAACACCACGATAGAACAAAGCATTCATAGCAGAGTCGATGGTCGGGAAGTCTTGCCCAACACCAACACGATAGGTTCCAGCCAAGCCACCAAGCACGCTAAAGTACGACCAAACGGTATCGTCGGTGCGAACAGGGTCTTCGGGATGTGTGCAGTACATCTTGGCTAAATAGTTACCCGATTGTCGTGGTATAAATACATCGAAATCCACAATGCGGGTATTGTATGTTCCGGATTGAATATCTTGTACTAATATTGTGCTTTGATAAACAGCATTTAATGTGTCGGGCAGGCGATAGATTGCCAATGTTACCGGGAAGTCGGAAGCAACACTTACACCCATATTCTTAAATTCACCAGCTGGGATATAAGGTCGGTTCCCGATGAGCTGTTCATTTAACGGTGGTTTTACAACACGATTTGCTTTAACTTGGAACTCATAAGCAATTTCGAAAGTATAATCGGGGTCACCCTGACGAGGTAGATGGTCGTTGTAATCTTCTTGGTCAACTGCGCTCTGCAAATCGCAATCAAGGTATAGTTTATATATACCAACAGTATTGGTCGAGAATGTTGGGAACTCAAGGTCCACCTTCTGACCAGACTGCAAAGGCGAATACCTTGGGTTGTTGTTCGCATCGAAGTGCACAGTACGGTTGTAAACTTCGGTGCCGTTCGGGTCGACTATTCGAGCATAAGCATAGAAATCGGTAACTGTGTTTAGACCAGTATTTTGGAAAGTACCAATAACACGAATTGTCTGACCTCGCAAATATTTCATAAATCGAGGTGCACCATTGGTTTTTGGCGAAACTACGCCCGTTACAGAAATATCATTATCCCATGCAACGGTAAACGAAGGACTTGCTTCGGCTGGTGGTGCAGTACCTCCCACAGAAACATACAATTTATACTCACCACCACGATTGGAACGGAAGCCGGCGTTAGATGTTGCAAATGTTCCGCGAGCCCTTTGGATATTATATTGGCGATAACCACTCATATTAATATCTATTGAACCAGTAGATGGGTCGAGACCTTCGTAAACAACATTTGTCGAGGGCTTGGGTCCAACAATTCGATAGCGGAGAATTGCACCGCTGGGTTGAGTCGAACCCATACGAACCATTGGGCGTGGATGGTTTGCATCGCTACCGTCATAGGTTTCGTTGGCGCGAAGAATGTCTCCATCAGCTGGGAAGGTTGCCTCGATATCGGGTTGGAAGTCGATGACATAATCCTCTGCTTCTCCATAAGCATAGTAGTAGAAATAATATGGTGGATAGTCATAAAGATAATACAAATAGCAACCTGTACTACCCACACCACCATAGTGGCCAAACATATTGTGGGCTACACGAATACGAGTTTTGCCAACAGTTTGGGTGTTTGGAACATTAATGTTAAATGGTCCATATGTTCCAGTGCAAGTAGATGAATTCCAGTTTGCCAATTCCAATGTTTGCACACCAATAAATTCGTTAGCATCACGAAAACTTCCATTAATATTCCAATCGAGCCAGACAAGCCCATAGCAATATCTATAATAGCTATATTGGGTCATATATTGGCAATACCAATAGTCTGGCATATAGAACGTAAAGTAGAGTTGATAAGATTTTCCAAGTTTGAGCTTCGCTTCTTGTCCGGTGAATGTGTAGCAGTTATTGTCTCCTGTTGTCCAATCGAGAACCCAATTACCTGTGGCTACATCTCTAATTTTGACATTAACGATGTAACCATAATAAAGAGGTCCATAGCAATAGGAATAGACATAGGAGTACCCCGAGGGAATATCAGGTGGATACACTACGCAGTAATTAGTTGGCTGCGACGAGAGACGAATTGGAACAAACGCTAACAGGAGAGCAAACAAAAAGCTTCCTGTTAAAACAGTAATTTTAGAAAAGGACTTCATTGTAGAACCTCCAAATAGTGAAACATACATATATTTTAAAATACTAAACATTTTCAACAACTTCAATTAAATACCAATAGCAAAAATATAAATCCAGAGAAAAATGTTACACAAAAAAATGTAAAAAATTTTACATAATGTAAAAAAATTTTGTTTTTTTGTCAAAAAAGTGTGTAAAAAATTCCACACTGTCAACTATATTTTACACACCTATTTCTACCTTCTCCAGACATCGGATGTTTCAAAAACATCCGATGTCTATCTTTGCAAAGGTAAAAAACATAGCGGCTTGGGCAAGGAGTTACATTTCCTCATTCATTCCTTCCCAAAGCTTATAACACAATTGAGCAAGGAGTTGCAACCCTTTTGGAATTTCACCTCCAGACATCGGATGTTTCTAAAACATCCGATGTCTTTATACATACTTCCAATGTCTTTTGTTCAATTTATAATAAGTGTATTTTACCAAAATGTAATATCTTTTATTTAATTTCGTTTTTGTTTTTTTAAAAAATTTGGTTGAACTATGGCAATAATAAGAGTAGAGGAGAAAGAGAAGTTTTTCGTTGCCCATTTGGAAGGCGATTTCGTTTCGACCGATGACATCAACCTTTTACGTTCCACCCTGAAGGAACTTTCGCAAAAGGAAAACAATCGCCTGATAATTAATTTGGGAAAAACCAATTTCCTCAGCTCCGCTTCGCTTGGCGTTCTTCTTTCGGGCAATGCAATGTTCGAAAAAAACGATGGACAAATTGTTCTTTGCTGTGCTTCGGACTACATTGAAAATTTATTTAAGATTACCAAATTAAATCTAATCTTTAAAATTTTCCCAACCCAATTCGACGCTGAAAGATATTTCACAAAACTCCCCGCAGAAGAAAAGTAGCGGGCTTACTTCATATCCAATTGCAAACACTTGCTACTCATTCTCCTCCTGTAATCGGTCATAAATATATTTAGTGATTGAGAATCACTCCAATTATGACAATAAAAGCAAGTGCCAATATTCAAAACACGCTGGATTTGTTTGGGTTGTAGTGAACTTGCATCGCTTCTTGTAGATAATCCCTTCCTTAATCTTTTAAAATCAATCCAAGCATCCAAAGGTAAATTATCGAATTGGGAACTTGCAAAAGTCGGATGGAACTCCAATTTCAACTTTTTCCCATTTTTTTGAAATTCAAATTCACCAGAGCCAAAGCCAAGCACAAGTGGATTAAGATGGCACTCTTTGCACGTGAGAACCACTTTCGAAATCGTATGAGAAAATGTTGGTGCAAAAAATCTACCAGTTTTGGCTATCCCATTACTGGGGAATTTACTCCCATCGATTTCAAGTATCATTCCCGGCATAAAAGTTGAAATTTTAGTCTCTTTACCATTTTGGATATTACCCAAAGTTGGAAAAGTAGCTAAAAAATTTCCGCCAATTTCTTTCCAACCCCCATTCGTTTCATTATCAAGCAAATTATCCCATCCAACAGAATTTGGGTCATAAGATGTGTGGCAAGAACTACAACGAGGAACCCATTGGGTATGGCATACTTTACAATCCATCGTGAAATGAATTTTTTGGCTCGTAAGGCAAATTTGGCCTTGTTTCGGAGAGACCCAAGTTCGGTTGCCACCCTTTTTATAAACAAATATTTTCCCATTTTCCATAACAACGTTAGAATATGGTTTCCCCGATTTACCTGCAACAACAAATTTTGCTTTCAAAAGATTATACCATCCACGAAGGGAAATGATTTTTTTGCTTTCCTCATCCAGATTATCGAAATCAACACTTCGAGGGCTTTCGCTCGGATGGCAATCGCTGCACGATATTTTTATTTGTTTCTCTTTATGTTCGTAGGAATTACCGTCGCCCATAATTTCTGATGAAAGATGGCAATCGATACAATCCATACCCTTTTGGTAATGCACATCTGGTTTCACTCGGACGAAAATCCTTCCATCCATCAACTTCACAAAATCTTGGGAATGTGTTCGTGGCAACTCTTCCAAAGTAGTTTCCATCAGTCCAATATAATTTGTCGAAATGCGACCCGAACGGCTATGACATCCAAAACAGCTTTGAACAGGAACTTTAAGACTTACTTCGGGATGGGTTCGGGGAACAATATTTTTCATTCTTTTATAGGAACTTAATTCATTCATTGCAACGGAATCATAAAAAAGATGGCAGGCAGAACATCCACCCCCACGCGAAAGTTCATCGATTGCACCGGGTTCAGTTTTATCCTTCCCCAAATGGCACGAAGCACATAAATTTCGCAAATGTGTCCCGGCCGGAGAGTGTCCAATTTGTTTAATGTCGAACAAACCTTCTGGTTTCGACAATTCTCCAAAAACGAATTTATCGACGGAAACAACTCCCGACATCGTATTCATCAGACTTTTGCTAACCCGGGTAGCAATTTCCCGGTGGCATTCAACCTTGCCACAAGTTTTGTCCACTATCGAAAGATTTCCGGGAGTTGAAACCATACCTGAATGGGCTGTATTCTTGTCTTCGCCCAATGGCTCTCCAAGATGACAAGAACTGCAACCAATGACTTTGGGATTATGGAATGAGCTAAAACTTCCTTGAACGAGATGGCAATCTTGACAATGCTCTTTTTTACTTGAATAATTCTCCGACTTATAAAAAATACTTTTGTAAGTTGACACAATCCACTGTTCAAATTTGGTGGAATTTTTTTCGACATAACGAAATAACAGAAAAAAAGCCGAACCAAAAGCAAAAAACAAAGTTATTGTTATTACTACTTGCCACCGGCGTGTTTTCATTTTCTCAACCAAATTTCAAAAATTTCCTTAAACTTATCGCCAACCAGTTGGGGGATATCATATTTGCCCGCAACAAGCCTTTGTCGGAAGGCTTCGTAAAGACTTACAGCACAAGCAACCGAAATGTTCAAACTTTCGACCATTCCCACTTGCGGGATTAGAAAGTTCCCATCGGCGAGCGATATTGCTTCTTCCGAAACGCCAGAATGCTCGTTCCCAAAAACAAGAGCAACGGGTTCGGCAAGATTCAACTCATACAGCGAGATTGAATCTGCCTTCAAAGATGTAGTGAAGATTTTGAAACCCCGCTGCCTTAAAGCCAAAAAGCACTCCCCCACATTGTCGAAAAAATTCAATTTGACCCATTTGATTGCGCTGGCAGAACTCTTCTTGCTCAAATCGGGGAATTTCTGCCCGCTGTGGTAAATCAAAAAGACTTCGTAGATTCCAACAGCGTCGCAGCTGCGAATCACTGCCGAAACCTTGTGTGGGTCGTGCACATTCTCGAGGACCACGGTTAAGTCCAGTTGCCTTTTCGAAAGCACACGACGAATCTTTTCGGTTCTCTCCTCTGTCCGTTCCATATCATTTAAAAATAACAAAATTAAGGTTCAAAATTAAATTTTTGAGGAAAGAAATGTATAAAATTAATATTTTGTAAACTGGGTTGATTTGTAAATTTTAATATTGCAAGATAAAAATTCTTACTAAAATCAAAGAAAATGTTTTGAAATTGTTTAAAAGTTTTGTAATTTAATCTTGATTTTTTTACAAAGTTTGAAATGGGTTTGGAAAAAGTAAAAGAAAAACGCATAATTAAAACTTTACAGTTTGGGGTTCTCGAAATCGAACCGCACCACATATTCTATTTCGAGAATGGCATTCTTGGTTTCGAGGATTTGCACGAATTTGTTTTGATTGCCGACGAGGATACCCTTCCATTCAAGTGGCTAATTTCTATCGAAAATCCTGAAATTGGATTCCCACTCCTAAGTCCTTGGCATTTGGATTTAATGTATGACCCCGGTCCGGAGTTCGACCTCGAAAAGCAAGTGCTGATGGTAATAGTAACCTTAGAAGACGAAAACAAACAGATGACAGCCAATATGAAGGCTCCGATTGTGTTCGATGTCGAAAATCAAAAAGGATGGCAAACTATTTTGATGAACGACAAGTACTCCACCAATTTTGTTATACCTAAAAAGACAAAACAAGAATAAAGGAATATTATGCTTGTATTATCAAGGAAGATAGGCGAAGTAATAACAATAGGTTCAACAGTTAAAATAACTGTTTTAGGATATAATCGTGGCGTCGTTCGATTGGGAATCGAAGCACCGAAATCCATTCCAGTTCACAGAAAAGAAGTTTACGACAAGATTATCGAAATCAATCGCCTTGCAGCCAAAACAGAAATCGAAAAACTCAAAGACGCTATGAAAAACAATCCGGTAAAAATCAATAAAAACATCAAAGACAATTTGAGCAACCAAACAATTGTTTCGAGCAAGGAAAAAGAAAATTCAGAGAAAAATAAAGAGGGTGAATAAATATGGTTGAATATTGTGCTTTGATAATCGATGATGATGTGTGGATGCAAAGAATCCTTGCCAAGACGCTTCAAAGCTACGGATTCCGAAAGACTCTGCTTGCATCGAATGGATACGAAGGTGTTAGTTTGGCGATAGAGCATCTACCCGATATAATCATCTTGGATATTCTTATGCCAGACTTGTCGGGGCACCAAACGTTGAAATTGTTGAGAACGATAAAGATGACAAAAAACATTCCCGTCCTGATGGTTTCTGCACTTTCGGATACCGAAAATCTGGGCAAGGCAGTTAAAATTGGTGTAAATGGCTTTATTTCCAAGCCATTCACTCGAACGACCGTTTACGAAAAACTTGTTAACATCTTCGGTCAGGACAGGATGGAAAAAATTGCTGCCGGGGAACCTATCGAAAAACTAACAATAGACGAAGATGTCGATTTAAGAACCTTAATAGCAAGGCACGATGAGCGAAGCTCCGAAGAAGTAACACAAGAAAGTGAACAGCCGACAAATGTTGCTCCGGAGAAAATCTCCTCAAGCTACCGCGAAGAAGACGAACAAAAAACCATCGATGCAATCAAAAAACTTCTGTTGAAAACCAAAAAATCTTCTGAATGATAGAAAGAAGGCTAAAAATTGGCTCCCGTGGTAGCAAACTTGCTACGATGCAATCTTATATTGTTTTGAAACAATTGAATAAATTTTTCCCCGAATTGGTCTTTGAGTTAAAAATAATCAAAACCAAGGGAGATAAATTTTTAGAGGAAGATTTCTCTAAAATTCAAGGCAAAGGCATTTTTACAAAAGAAATCGAAGAGCGGTTGATTTCTGGGGAAATCGACATCGCTGTTCACAGCTTGAAAGATTTACCAACTGAACTCCCCGAAGAGCTAACAATATCTGCAATTTTGCCCAGAGATAATCCCGAAGACGTGCTGATTTCAAAGCAAAATAGACTATTCCTCGAGCTCCCCGAAGGCGCCAAAATAGGTACAAGCTCCCTTAGGCGAATTGTCCAACTAAAAAGAATACGACCCGACTTCGTTTTTGTTCCCCTTCGAGGTAATGTTCCGACAAGGGTAAAAAAACTTTATCATTCCGATTTAGATGCAATTATTCTTGCCCGAGCTGGGCTCGAAAGATTGGGTATGGGTTATACAATCACAGAAATTTTGCCCACCGAAGTCATCATTCCTGCTGTTGGGCAAGGAGCAATTGCTGTGGAGATTCGCAAAGACAACGATTTTGCACGCGAAATCACCGAAAGTTTGAATAACATCGAGACCGAATTTGCTGTCCGAGCCGAAAGAGCCTTCCTGCGGAGGCTTGGTGGTGGGTGTCGGAACCCAATTTCTGCCTTCGCAACAATCATTGACTACGAAATTTTTATCGATGGCTTTGTAGCCTCGCCCGATGGCGAAAGCTTTGTACGCCATTCAACTTTTGGCGATGCACTTAACCCCGAAAAAGTCGGGACCCAACTGGCAGAAACCCTTCTGGCAATGGGTGCCCGAGAAATCCTCGAAGGCTCCCCGGTTAATATTTCAACCCAATCGTAAATACCAGATTCCTTGGCAATCCCGGCTCGATATAATATGGCAAATTTGTGCCTTTTTCGTAGATTGGATTCAGAAATACCGAACCGATATACTTTGTATTCAAAACATTATTGACACTAAAAGCAAGTGAAATTTGCAATTTTCGATTAATGTAAATCTTATCGAACCAAGTACGGAAATTCAAAATGTTATATGCTGGAACATCAATCCTATTTGCATCATCGGCAAAATATTTTCCAACGCCGTTAAGTGAAAATTCAAAATTCAGATAAAACGGAATTAATAAAGCTACATTATAAAAATAATTTGGAACGCCGGGTATCTTGTTGTCCTTGAAATCTGCATAAATCCCAATCTTCGTCTTATCATAAAAAGAGGAGTCAACTTTGTAATCGTTGAACTTGCCCACTAAATAAGTAAAATTTCCCGAAAGAGTAATTCCATAGGCAAAAGTTGCCCGCAATCCTGTTTCGAATCCTATTCGGCTTGTTTTGCCAGCCGAAAAGTAGAATCTTCCTTCTCGATACGGAACTAATTCCTTCTTTGTTGAGATATAATAGCCTGAAAGTTCGAATTCAATACCTTTGAGTGGACTTTGAAATTCGGCAAAAGACTTCAAGCCCAATTCGTAGGTAGTAGAAATTATTGGGTCTAAAAGAGGATTAATTTGGTGCAAAGTATCTTCGCCCGGTGGTGGGTCGGTTTCGTTCCCAGCAGGAACTTCGATACCTCCCCCAACATTCCCAAATATCGACAGATTATCTAAAAGTCGATATGTTATGCCAAATTTTGGTATCAATCGAGAGAACTTTTTCTCCTCGGTAAAAGTAAAATTCAAGAAGTCTTGGCTCGAATAGTTAACGACATCGTATCGTGCACCTACAAGGAAACTAAATTTTTGCCAAATAATTTCATACTGCAAAAAAGCACCGAATGTGCTGGCACCTTCCTTTTTATCGGTGCGGAGTTGATTTGAACGATTTGCATTAGAATCAAGATTGTAGAAAAGGATTGCACCATCTTGCAAAGTTTGGTCGAAACCTAATAAAACGATATTGTCGACCTTGCCAAATTGGGTTTTGTTTTGATAATAAACCGATGAACCAATGAAGTAGCGATTAAAGTCGCGGAAAGTGCCCCGTTCGGACCGTTGAAGATATTTCGAGGTCAAAAAGCCTTGTCCAGTTATCGAGTTGTTCCCGTCGAAGTTATGATTCAATGTAACCGAAATCTGTGCCAGTCGGTTGTTCCGACGCTCTTTATTCTTTAAGTAAACTGGATTTGCAGACTCGGGAAGGCTATCGTAGACAGGTTTCGTTAATGCACCGGGAATGTAAAAAAGATTCTTTGCCAGATTAATGTTCAACTGCAAAGTTGTTGGGGGAAATGCTTCATCCGAAGAGGTTTTTGGGCTACCTATTGGTGTTTTAATTCCAAAATTAAAGAGAAACTTTTCGGAATTGGAATTTTCCCGCCAACCATCAAATTTCCCATAGAGAGAATTAAGATAAATTACTCCGTCATTGCCCAAATTGGTGCGAAGTTTCAAGACATTTTTGTCGAGCCCCCAACTCCCAACCGATTTCGAAAAACTCGCCGAAGGTTTATTGCTCGAAGGCACTGTAGTGAAGCTAAGAACAGCCCCGGCAGCATTTCCCCACAGTGCAGAAGCATTCGAACGGAGTACTTCGATTTGTTCAACAAAGTCAATATCGAAGAAGTCCAACGAGGTTCGACCGTCGGGCTCGGTTTGTGGAATCCCATCGAGTAGAAATCGAAGCCCGCGCACGGTCCCGCTGTTGGAGCGGTCCCCAGCACCACGAGAGCCAAATCCACGCACACTTATCCGAATGTCGGACGAACCACTCCTTGTTTGAACCAAAACACCCGGAATACGCGTCAAAGGCTCATCAATGCCAAGTGCTCGATAACCAGCAAAGTCTTTCGAAGTTAGGTAGCTAATTGACAATGGAACTTCGAGCAGCTTTTCGGGATAGCGAAGTGCCAAAATTACAACTTCCTTAAAGCGAAACGAAGTAGTATCAATTTTGCCAAAACTGAAATGATTGGCAAGAAATAACAAAGCAAAAGCAAAAAGGATTGTCTTTTTCATTGGAACACCTTTTTGATTTAGTTTAAAAAAAATCACTGGTATTCAATAAGATAACAAAATGGGTTGAGGAAAGTTTTGGCACAATTTATTTTTTGGGAACCTCAACAGGCGGAGGCGTGTTTGGCAAAGTTTTGGGAATTGGCGCCCCTTGGGTAACTGGTTTAATCTCGCTTTGCCCAGAACTTCGCAGAAGGAATTTATTTGCAATTAAAGAAAGCAAAAGTATTGCAACAATCAGAGCCCGGGTGGTTTTTTGCAAAAAGTCCATCGTCCTTTGAGCACCAAACATAGTTCCGAACTGCGCGCCCAGCCCACCAAAAGTCGGCGAAAGGTCACCCTTGCCGGGCTGCAAAAGTATAACCCCAATCAAAAGTATTGACCCTATTATCAGCAATATTGTAACCAAAGTAAACATAATTCAATCTCCCAAAAAAACAAAATTATTAAAAAAATTTAAATTTTTTTGTAAAATGTCAATTATTATTTAATTTAGTTTTTTGACAATAAACAATGGATAGAGAAATGAAAAATCCATTTATAATTTTATCCTTATTCTTTTTGTTAACAAACCAACTCCTTTCGATCGAAATCGAACTTCTTACAAGTGCTTATGAAGTTTCGTACGGGGATGTAATAATCATAATGCCAAAAAGTGGAAAATATTTTAACGTAGGTTTGAAATCTTTCATTTGCGACAATCAAGAGCGTAAAGATATGGTCCTAAGTTTCAACAATGATTTAATGAAGATTCGAATCCCAACTGATTTAGATGTTGGAACACATTTTTGCAAAATTCTTCTAAAAGATAATTATGAAGGAAATTTTTCATTCAGGATAATAAAAAAGAATAAATTATATGATGAACCTGACGATTATGGTTATAATCCCGACCCTACAAAGAACAAACCAAAACCTATTAATCTCTCGAACCAAACAATACCAATTTCATATCGGAAAACAGTCTTTATACCAACTGGAGGTTATCTAAATGAAAATAAAGAAAACTGTTCCAAACTCCACAAAATTGATGGAATTTTTACCGATAGTTTAGTTAATAATTATCCAGAATGGACTGGTGTTACACCGTTAATAGGCAGATTTTCGAATTTATATCTTGACTATTGTTCTAGTGATAGAATACTTTATGTTATGAATGATTGGAGATTGGGCAATGGAGATTACGACACAAACACTTGTTACAACGAATTTGAATTCTTTACTGAAAATGGTGCTAAAAAGTGGATTGTAAAAGTTTGGAATAATTTTACCAAGGGAACCGAAGTCTTTTTAAATGGGGTAAATGTATCAAAAGATACTAATTACGTTATAGGTGGACGATATGGTTATTCAAAATCACTTTTAGTCGATACTCCTCATACATTATGGGAATTTGGAATTAAGACGAATACTGGCTTGTTTACTATGAGATTATATAGGGATGAGGTTGGGTGGCTCGATTACACTCCGAAAGTTAGAGTCGTTTGTAATGACGAAGGTTATGGATTAATTTATGAACCATACTTAGTTACTGCAAATCTTCAAGATAACGGAATTACAGCATTAATTAATGAAAGATATATTCCAATAGGAGGCATACAAGGTATGTTGGTTGAGCCACACACATATTCCGGAATTATCGCAAAAGATAGTATAGTAATATATGACAAGGACCAAAAGCGAATAAAAAATTCCACTTGCCAATCACCACATAAAATAGATGGTAAATTCACAAACGATAGCTTAATTAAAAACGAATGGAAAAACATTATACCAGCCGAGGGAAGGTATTCACTTCTCTTCGCTGATTACTGTAACGGGATTTTATATATTTTAAATGATTGGAAAGTAGCCAAATTGGAACCATTTCAGCCTAATTGTTATAATGTCTTTGAACTTTATACCGGCGGGGGTTCAGAACATTGGGGCATCATTGTCTTTAATGATCCGGGAAAGAAAATAAAAGTATTTAGGAATGGAGTAGATGTTTCAGATGATAAAAATATTGTTTTAGAAGGTGCCTATGGTTTTGATATATCTCCCGGTGATACCATGCCTAATTGCATTTATGAATTTGCAATAAAGGCAAATGAAGGCCCTTGGCATCTATTTCTTTGCGATCCGGGACCTTCAAGTTTTTGTGATGATTGGGAAGGTTTACCGCCGAGAGAATGGGAAATCTTTTGTTTTCCAAGGGTTCAAGATGAAAACAATAAGCCCGGGTCCTATTCACCTTTTGTTTTTTCTAATTCTGGTGATTCTATTGAATTAATTTTTGGGAATTCTTCAAACTATAATAAATACTTTGCCAAAAAGGTAAAATTAGTGATAGAGTACGATTCAACTTGTTGTACTTTCAAAGATGCCATTCCCATCACTACTAATTCTTTAATTTTTAACAGCTCTTTTACCAAAACCGTCACAGAAAATAAAATAACAATAGAGGGCGTTTTAGATACAACAAAACCTTGCGGGGATATTGCTAAAGTAACTTTTAATACTCACCCAGCGATTGAGCCAACACGAAAGTGCAAAATAACTGGTAAAATTTTCCTTGCAAATAATACACATTATATTATCCAATCACAGCTACCTGAAGTTGAGGTTATTAACCTTCAAAATTCTGGCCAAGAATTCCCTTTATCTTATGTTTCTATGTATCCTAACCCAATTAATAAAGGGAATGACCTAACAATTACATTTTATAATTCCCCTGAAAATTCTTATGAAATATCAATCTATGATTTAAAAGGTAAAATTGCAGTGAATAAAACTATTCAAACCAAATCCAACGCCTTGTCGCAAACTACTTTGCCAACAGGAATTCTCGAAAGCGGTGTTTATCTACTAATCATAAAGTCTAAAACTGGTTTAATTTACTATACAAATAAACTTATTGTTGTTAACAATTAAAAGGTGAAATATTATGAAAAAGTCTATTTTCATCTTGGCATTTTTTATTTTTTCTTTTTCTTTACTTGCAACAGAAAAAATAACCCTTAAGCCAGATGGTGTTCCAGTTTACTCGCAACCAACGGACACAGGGAAAAAATACTTAATCACGATCGAAGGAACTTATTCAATGTGGCCACAATTTACTGATTGCCACGGTGTCGACGCTGTATATGTTTATGATGTACCTCAAGAAGAGATTGACCAATTTAGATGGCCACCACAGAAAATTAAAGTTGGAAACCTTGAAATTCCTTTTGTGGAACTACCGCATTGGGTTGGAGATGATAAAACTTGGGATTTTCCACCACCTCAGATTGGGTTTCCTAAGTTCAGATTAAATTTTCGAAAGTATACAGGTTTTAGGATTGACGATGAACCTCTTCCAATGTTCCCTTTTAATCCCCAAACCCACCGGTACCAAATTGAGAAAGTTGGAACAGGGCAACCATTCAAATTCCAAATCCTTGATTCAAATTATAATATTCTTCTCGAAACAATCGTTCCAAGATATGAAGACAATTGTGGTGAACTTAAAATTACCATTGAAGAGGTCACCAAAACAGATATTCAAATTTGCGATGTTTCAACAATTTGTGAGGATGGAAAACCTATCGGTATAAAACTCGACGCAGGAGTTTTCGTTGAAGATACAGCTTCTATAAAAGGGAAAAGGAATATTTTACCATCAATTGATATTCATCAATTAGGTATAATTTTCGATGGGAGTATTATATGTGATATTGATTCTATCGTCTGTAATATAAGAACCGAAAAGATTTTAACTGGAATAGTTATTGATCGCTCGGGCTCTATGAGCCTTCCTATTTCTGTATCAGATACAACAATAAGGATGGTTGCATCGAAAAATGCAATAAGTAATTTTATTAATAATTTAAGTGATAAAGATTCGGCCTTCATTGTTTCTTTTTCCGATGACATAACATTAGACCAGGATATTACTAACGACAAAAATTTATTGAATAATGCAATCAACAGCTTGAAACCCGCCGACAAGACTAAATTTTATGGTGCATTAATTTTTGCTTTAAATCATATTTCTAAAAATCCAACTCCCAACAGATTTGTTATTGCTCTTACAGATGGTATTAATAATTTAGACCCTGAGTGGTCTAATGACCTCAAAATTACTATATCAAAGTATAATATTCCGGTCTATATAATAGCTTTGGGATTTTCTAATGAACCCGAGGAAGTGAAAGCAAGACAAATTATGGACACAATTGCTCAAATTACAAAAGGAAAAGTATTCGATGTGTACTCGGCTTCTAAGCTTGATTCTGTTTATCGTGAAATACAAAAAGAAATTACCTTAGAGGATTGTTGTAATATATACTTCAAAGTGCCATCTTGCGAAAAGGACTCAATTAAATTTATTCGTCTAATTTATGCCCCAAAAGATACTATTCTTTTAACAAAGGTAATTAAATTGAAATGTGCTGATTGTTCGAAATTATCATTTGTGCCTCCAAATGATGATGATAATCAAAAACAAGTGAGCCTACAACATTCTATAAAATTTATCGATAAAGATATCGATTTAAATGACTTGATTTCAAAACTTAAATACCCGGATAATTCCTACCTAAAAATCTTCGATCTTACCGGGAAACTCTTATATAACGAGAAAATCTCTAATATTAAGTCTACATTATATTTTCATAACAATATGTCACCCGGTCTTTATGTTCTTCAATTAATCGATGGTACAGAAACTCAAGTCTTTAAGTTTCTTGTTTACTAATAAATACTTCTTTTATCAAGAGTTGCCCCGCTCTCGGGGCAACTTTTTTTATCACAATTATATTTTTCCTTTTCTTTTTGTAATTTGAAAATTTTATGATGAGGATTTTGATGAATTATATTTTACAATTTATTGAACAGAATCAGGATGCTTTTTTGAACCAATTGTTCGAGTTCCTTCGTTTCCCCAGTATTAGTAGCAGAAGCGAGCACAAAGACGATGTCCATCGATGCGCTCGGTGGCTTGCAGACCATATGAAAAGTCTTGGCATTGGCAATGTAAATGTGTTCGAAACACTGGGCCATCCAATCGTTTACGGCGAATGGTTCCACTCGGCAAATGCCCCCACAATACTTGTCTACGGACACTACGATGTTCAACCCGTCGACCCGCTAAATCTTTGGGAAACTCCACCATTTGAGCCATCGGTCAGAAATGGCAAAATCTATGCCCGTGGCTCTTCTGACGATAAAGGACAAATGTTTATGCACTTAAAAGCTTTCGAAACTCTGCTCCGAGCCGAAGGAAATGTTCCGATAAATATTAAATTCCTCTTCGAAGGCGAAGAAGAAGCTGGAAGTAATCATCTGGACGATTTCGTCGAAAAGAACCCCGAGCTTTTGAAATGCGACGTCGTTGTTATCTCCGATACAGAGTGGTTTGCCGATGGTTTACCTTCGATTTGTTACGCATTACGAGGAATTGTACTCATCGAAGTGAAAGTTATCGGTCCGAACCGCGACCTCCATTCTGGCTCTTTTGGCGGGGCTGTTGATAATCCCGCAGAGGTATTAGCTTGGCTAATCACACAACTAAAAAATAGATATGGCCGCATTACAATTCCCGGCTTTTACGATAACCTTTTACCATTGAGCGAAGAAGAGCGAAACGCTTTCCGCCGTTTGCCTTTCGACGAAAGCAACTTTCGAAGTGAAATTGGCGTTGGTGAACTTTTTGGAGAGCTTGGCTATTCCACACTCGAAAGAATTTGGGCAAGACCAACTCTCGAAATCAACGGAATTGTTGGTGGATACACAGGAGAAGGAGCCAAAACAATTATTCCTTCGGAAGCCTCGGCTAAAATTTCAATGCGTCTTGCTCCAAATCAAACTGCAAGCGAAATTTCCGAAAAATTCATCAACCACATACAAAGCCTTGCACCCCCAACAGTGAAAATTGAGACTGTAAAACTTCACGGTGGAAATCCTGTAATGACACCAATCGACAGCATCTGGATAAAGAAGGCACAAATTGCATTGAAACAAGCTTTTGGTGTTGAACCTGTGTTTATGCGCGAGGGAGGCTCAATTCCTGTTTGCGAAACCTTCCAACGAGTGCTCGGTGCATCCCCTGTCCTGTTGGGCTTTGGTTTGCCCGGAGATAACGTTCACTCGCCCAATGAAAGTTTTTCAATAAATAATTTCTTTGGTGGTATTAAAGCAATCGCTTTGTACTATAAAATGTTGGGACAAGACAACCAAACGAGTTTTTAGTTAATAAAAGAGGGAGTATATGAGCGAAAACAAACCTTATGTTCCTTTTGTTCCAGCAAATATGACAATGCGCGAATTCACTCTTCGTGCATTGATACTTGGCTTGATTATGGCAGTTGTTCTCGGCGCCGCAAATGCGTATCTCGGTCTCAAAGCAGGAATGACGATAGCAGCAACATACCCCGCTGCGGTAATCGGGATGGCTTTCTTGCGCATGTTCAAAAATGGAACTATTCTTGAAGAAAATTTTGCCCGAACAGTTGGTTCAATCGGCGAAAGCGTTGCCGCAGGAGCAATCTTTACTATTCCCGCCTTTCTGATTGCTGGAATTTGGAGCGATTTCTCTTCAATTACCCATTACCTCGAAGCCAGTTTCATTATGCTAATTGGTGGAATTATTGGGATTCTCTTTGTGGCAATTCTCCGCCGTGTTATGGTCGAAGACCGAGAGCTTCCATTCCCCGAATCTGTTGCTGCTTCGGAAATACACAAAGCAGGGCAGCGTGGCGGTAGCGGTGCCAAATTCCTATTCTGGGCAATGGGACTTGGTTTCTTAATTCAATTGTTCAAACAGATTCAAATCTTTGCTTCTTCTTGGGAGAAGTTCATTCCCTTTTCGACGCAAAAGCTTGCATTTTGGAAAACCGATGGTGTTCAGGCTGGCGGTGGTGCCCTTTTAACTACCCCGGGCGTCAGCCCTGCTTATATGGGCGTTGGCTTCATAATTGGTCCAAACCTTGCTGCATTGAACTTCACCGGCGGGCTTTTAGCGTGGGGACTTTTTGTGCCACTGCTGTTGTATTTCCTCGGTCCCGAAATTGTCCGCTCGATGGAGGCAATGGGTACCCCAATCACAAGCGAAGACCAGTGGATTGCAATTTCGTTCGAGGTATGGAAAAAATTTGTTCGACCAGTTGCAATCGGCGGGATGTTGATGAGTGCTGGCTACACATTGTATCGAATGCGTAAAAGTCTTGCCGCTGGGCTTAGTCGCGCCATTGGCGATGTTCGCAAGGCAGCTTCGGGCGCTTCGGCCACTGAATTAAGAACCGAACGCGATTTACCATTCAAGTGGGTCTTTATTGGATTGTTCATTGCCTCGGTAGCTACTTTCTTTATCTATTACTATTTTTCTAATGATATAGTAGCAGCTTTGGTTGCAACAATAGTAATGATTATTGCTGGATTTTTCTTTGCTGCTGTTTCGGGCTATTTGGTGGGCTTAATCGGTTCGAGCAACAATCCAATTAGTGGTTTGACAATATCAACATTAATTGTTGCTGCACTTTTGATGGTTATCCTTGGTGTCAAGGAACAATCGGGAGTTGCTGCAGTTTTGGGGGTTGCAGCGGTTATTTGCGTCGCAGCTGCAGTTGCTGGCGAAATGCTACAAGACCTTAAAGTTGGTCATATTCTTGGCGGAACTCCTTGGAAAATGCAATTAGGCGATATCTTTGGGGTATTGCTTGCTTCTTTTGTTATGTTTATTCCATTGTATTACTTGCATCAAAGTGATATAATTTCTGGGGGAACTGGGCTTGGCGGAAAAAATTATCCTGCTCCGCAAGCATCATTGATGGCAATTCTGGCAAAAGGTATTGTCGGCGGCGATATGGCTTGGCCACTGATTATTGTTGGAATGCTGATGGCAATCGGCTTTATCCTGCTTAAAGTCCGAAGCCCGATGCTGGTTTGCGTTGGAATGTATCTACCGCTCGAAACCTCCTTTGCAATCTTTATCGGCGGGTTGATTCGAGGCATTCTCGACAAAGTTATCGCTCGAAAGAACTTCAACGATGCCCAGAAAGCACGAATCGATAACACAGGAGTGCTTCTGGCTTCTGGTTTGATTGCGGGCGAGGCTCTAACAGGATTACTTTTTGCAATAATTGCAGTGATAAACTACGACTTCCTTAAATCACTGATTGTATTCAGCCATCCTACGTTCCTTTTGAGTCTTTTGGTATTTATCGTCGTGGGCTGGGTACTTGTTCAAGTTCCTGTTAAAAACGCAGGTTCACCCGACGAACCAGCACCTCCATCAGCGATTATGTAGACTTTTGGCTACGGAAAATAGATTTGAACATAAGAAGAGCATCGGGATTGACCCAAATTTACATTGGAACAACTTCCCGATGCTCTTTGTTTAGAACTCAGGAAATATTATCATTGCCAAACCGAAGAAGATTTACCGATTGGCTTCGAAAACTTATTGAACAAGTGAAATATGCTCTAAAAATTATGAGATTACCCAAGACAATCCGTCCAATATTTACAAAATTCTTTGTAATTCAAAATTTGTAGGGGCAATTCATAACTTGCCCTTACATAACAAAACATAATGCTCAACCATTTCCACTGCATCATCACAACCATAGGGGCGACTGGCCGGTTGCCACTACAAATATTTTCAAACATCGGATGTTTCGAAAACATCCGATGTCTTTTTGTAATGAAGCCTGTTTGCTGCAGGAAATCGGGTTTTCAGTTAAAACACCAAATAATTTAATATCTTGCAGGGGCAATTCCTGAATTGCCCCACGAAACTATCCACAAATGAGAACGATCTGGATGGGCGAAAAATTTTTCGCCCCTACAAAACAAAGATGTGCCAGAGGATATTAATCATTGTTTGGATTTTTAAAAATTTTTGTTTAATTTTGTAATCCTGATTGGTGCCATGGCCGAGTGGTTAGGCAGAGGTCTGCAAAACCTCCTACGTCGGTTCGAATCCGGCTGGCACCTCTTTTTTATACTCAACACATAGGTTAAACAAAACGGAGATAGAATTATGCCAATGGGAACAACATCGGATTTAAGACCGGGGGCTGTTATCAATTTTAACGGCGAGTTGCACGTCGTCCTTGAATCGGAACACCGAACTCCCGGAAATCTGCGCGCGTTTTATCAAGTTAAAATGCGCAATATGAAAACCGGTCGATTGAATGAATATCGCTTCCGTTCGGGCGAGTCTATTGAATTCGTTTATGTCGAACGAAAGAATTATCAATATCTTTATCGGGACGGCAATACTTTTTACTTTATGGATATGGAAACATTCGAGCAAATTCCCCTCGACGAGGATTTGGTTGGTAATGCCGTGAATTTTTTAACCGAAAATCAGGAGGTCCAGATTAACTTTGTCGATGGACAGCCGATTGGGGTTGAATTGCCTCCCCATGTCAATCTGCGGGTTGTTCAAACCGAGCCCGGAGTTCGTGGCGACACAGCAACGTATGTACTCAAGCCGGCTGTTTTGGAAAGCGGGTACACCATACAAGTTCCGATTTTTGTTAACGAAGGCGATTTAATTCGTGTCGATACCCGAACTGGGGAATATGTTGAACGGGTTAAAGAAAATCAATAAGGAAATATATGGATTTAAATTATTTAAGAAAAATTTTAAAAATCTTTGACCAAAGTTCATTAACCGATTTAACAATCGAGGAGGAAGGGATAAAGATTTCTCTTTCGCGGAAAGCACCGGTGCAAAACAATCAAGCGTATACATTAGGGGAGCAGGTAGTTCAGCAACCGCGAGTCTCTATTCAAACTGTGCCCGAAGAGCCTTTGGCAAAAGAGGCAGATAAATCCCTATCCACACCACCAACAACCACTTACCATAAAATTAATTCTCCGATTGTGGGGACTTTCTACCGGGCACCGTCGCCCGAGGCGGAGCCATTTGTCGAAGTCGGTTCCCACGTTGTCCCCGGGCAAACTTTGTGCATTGTCGAAGCGATGAAGGTGATGAACGAAATCGAAAGCGATATAGCCGGAACTGTGGTCGAGATTCTTGTTGAGAATGGCAAGCCTGTGGAATACAACCAAACCCTGATGCTTATTAAACCGGATTAATTTTAATACTATGATAAAAAAAATACTTATCGCAAATCGTGGCGAAATAGCATTAAGAATAATTCGTGCCTGTAAGGAACTTGGAATCAAAACTGTTGTAGTTTATTCCGAAGCCGATGCACTTTCGCTTCCGGTTAAGTTTGCCGACGAGGCGGTCTGCATTGGACCGCCATCACCGGCAAAAAGTTATCTTTATATTCCAGCCATAATTTCTGCTGCTCAAATCACCAATTGCGATGCAATTCATCCCGGCTATGGTTTCCTTGCCGAAAATGCAACATTTGCCGAGATTTGCGAAGCTTCGGGGTTTATTTTCATTGGTCCCAAGCCCGATTCAATATCTCGGATGGGGAACAAATCGGTTGCCAAGGAAACAATGCAAAAGGCTGGGGTTCCTGTTATCCCTGGGAGCAATGGGATAGTGCATTCGCTCGACGAAGCAATTTCGGTTGCCGAAGAAATTGGTTACCCAATTATTATAAAAGCGGCGGCTGGAGGTGGGGGGCGTGGAATGCGTGTGGTTCACGACCGTGAAGAGTTGGCAAAATCTTTTGGCATTGCCAAAGCCGAGGCTGGAAGTTTCTTCGGTAGCCCCGATGTTTATATCGAGAAATTGCTTGGCAAATCTCGCCACATCGAGGTTCAGGTACTTGGCGATAAGTTCGGCAACATAATTCATTTGAACGAAAGAGAATGTTCATTGCAGCGCCGCCACCAAAAATTAATCGAAGAGGCTCCAAGCCCAGTTGTTACGCCCGAACTTCGTCGAAGAATGGGCGAAGCAGCTATTGCTGGTGCTCGTGCAGTAAATTATATTGGTCCGGGTACGATTGAATTCCTTGTCGACCAAGACGTAAATTTTTATTTTATGGAAATGAATACGCGTATTCAGGTTGAACATCCTGTTACCGAGGAGTCTCTGTGTGTGGATTTAATCAAGGAGCAAATCAGGATAGCTTCAGGTGAGCATCTTTCTTTAACTATACAAGAGCCGAAATTTCATAGCATTGAATGCCGAATCATTGCCGAAGACCCATACAACGATTTTCGTCCCTCGCCGGGGAAAATCACAAGTCTTCATTTCCCGGGTGGACACGGGGTAAGAATCGATTCCCATATTTATCAGGAATATGTGATTCCACCATATTATGATTCGCTACTTGCCAAGTTAATTACTTGGGGACGGAGCCGCGAAGAAGCAATCGTAAAGATGAAGAGAGCACTCGAAGAGTTCGTAATCGAAGGCGTTCCGACCACAATTCCCTTCCATTTAAAAATGATGGAAAATCCCGACTTCCTTGCGGGAAATATTGATACTAAATATCTCGAAAGAGTCGACTGGCAAAAGTGATGCTTAATCGACTATAACTCAATTGTCGAAACCGGGAACCGTTCGCGCAAAATAAAGATAAAATCTTTTGGAAACTGGTTGTTTGCAAGCGAAATTCGAAACAAATTCTTCAGTCCATACAAACTTTCCGGAAGCGACATTAATTCATTTCCGCTTAAATCCAGTTCCACCAAATTGTGTAGATTCCCAATAGATTCAGGCAATTCTGAAATTTGATTTTCATATAACAAAAGTTTGGTAAGACTCTTTAAATTTCCAATGGTATCGGGTAGATTGCGGAGCAAATTTTTATAAAGACGAAGCTTTTCGAGCTTTTCCAATTTCCCAATCTCGCAGGGAATTTCGGAAATGAAGTTCTCTTGGAGTTCGAGTTTCTTCAAATTGACACAATTTCCAATGGATTTTGGGATTGCACGAAGATTGTTTTCGAACGCATAAAGTTCTTCGAGATTAATCAGATTGCCAATAGTTTCGGGTAAATATTCGAGAGAATTGTTGTTGAGAGCAAGAATCCGTAGATTTGTAAGATTGCCGATAGCTTCGGGCAGTTCTTTGATTTGGTTATTGTTCAGGCTCAAAGTTTCTAAGTTCCTTAGACTTTCAATAGAATTGGGAACCGATTCGATGGCATTCCAACTCAAATCGAGGTAGGTCAACGTATGAATCTTTGTAACTACCTCGGGAAACTCACGGAAATTGTTTCCGCCAAGTTCTAATTTTTCTAAATGTTTCAGACGAGAGATTTCGCTGGGAAGCGATTTTAAGTGGTTGTTCCTTAAATTCAATTCACGAAGATTTGTGAACTCAAAAATTTCGGGTGGGACTTCTTCGAGTTCGCGGAGATGCAAGTCCAATTTCAAAACTTCCAGAGGGTTTTTCAACAGCTCCCGAAGCTGAATCTTCGTTCTTTCGCTTATCGAAACCTTTAAATTTTCCGATTTACTTTGCATTTCAAAAAAGAATTTGTTTAACAAAATGTAAAATATAAAAACCAGAGGGAATAGCAAAACAAATTTTAATATTAATTTTGAATTTTAAAATTTTTGGTGAAAAGATGGCGGAAAAATTCTGGCGTTTTCGTCGTTTGCGAAAAAATCAACTTTTGCGAAATATGATTGCAGAGACCACAATAAGCAAAAACGATTTAATTTATCCACTCTTTGTTATCTATGGCGAGAAGGTCAAAAACCCTGTTAACTCGATGCCCGGAGTTTTCCAAATGTCAATCGACAACATTGTCGAGGAGTGCAAAATCGTTGCAGAGCTGGGAATTCCTGCGGTGATTTTATTTGGAATTCCTGAGCATAAGGACCCGCTGGGCAGCGATGCTTATTCCGAAAATGGAATCATCCAAAGAGCAGTTAGAGCAATTAAGAAAGAAGTGAAGGACCTGATTGTAATTACCGATGTATGCCTTTGTGAATATACCAGTCACGGGCATTGCGGAGTTCTTGATGGGGAGATAATCGATAACGACCGCTCCATAGGACTTTATGCCAAAATTGCATTGACCCAAGCCCAAGCGGGAGCCGATATGGTGGCACCTTCGGATATGATGGATGGAAGAGTGCAGATTATCCGACAAGTTCTTGACGACAATGGTTTTACAGATATTCCAATTATGAGTTACAGCGCCAAGTTTGCTTCATCACTGTATGGTCCATTCCGCGAAGCTGCACAAGGGGCCCCAAAATTTGGGGATAGAAAATCCCACCAAATGGATTTTCGCAATTCTAACGAAGCAGTTCGAGAAGCCGAACAAGATATTGTTGAAGGTGCCGATATTGTGATGGTCAAACCGTCAAGTTTTTATTTGGATATTATTTATCGCATAAAACAAAGTTTCGAAGTTCCAGTAGCCGCATATCAGGTTAGCGGCGAATATGCTATGATTAAATCCGCAGGAATACACGGATGGTTGGACGAACAGAAGGTTATGGTTGAATCGATTTACGCCATTAAACGAGCAGGTGCTGATTTAATCTTAACTTATTTTGCAAAGGATTTGGCAAAACTTATAGACGAAGGGAAAATTTAAAAGGTGCCTATGCCTATCAAGATCTTAAAGTTTGGTGGGACTTCCGTCGGAAGCCATCTCGCAATGGAACAAGCCTACCGCATCGTTCAACAAAATACAAACGGGAATAAACTCATAGTGGTTCTTTCGGCGTGCTCGGGAGTTACCGATACTTTGCTGAAAATTTCTGAAATGTGCCTCGATTCAAACAGAACCGAAACAAACCAACTTGTTGAGGAGTTAGAAAATAGGCACATCCAACTTATTGTCGACCTTTTTCGAGATGGTTATAAAACAGCACAATGTATTAAAACAGTTAATTTTATCTTCGAAAGTTTGAAAAAACTAATCGAAGGCGTTAGAATACTTGGAGAGATTACGCCAAAAATCGTTGCCGAAATTCTTTCCTATGGCGAAATTCTTTCGACTAATATCTTCTACCAATATCTTTTACAAAAAGAATTGAGTTGTTATCTCCTTGATGCAAGGGAAGTTATATATACCGATAATGTCTATTTGAATGCAAAGCCCGATTTGGCAAAAATTTCTCTGAATGGAACGAAAATAACCAACATTTTCAAAAATTACAAAATAATTATCACACAAGGATTTATTGGCAATTGGTCGAAAGAGACAACTACTTTGGGAAGAGGTGGAAGCGACCTTTCGTCTGCACTTTTTGGCTATTCCATTGATGCCCATGAAGTTCAAATCTGGACCGATGTCGATGGAATTCTTACAGCCGACCCAAAGATTATTCCTAATGTACAAGTTGTTAGAAAAATGATTTTCGAGGAGGTTGGGGAACTTTCGTTCTTTGGTGCAAAGGTTCTACATCCCGAAACTATCAAGCCAGCAATCGCGAAGAATATCCCCGTTAGGATTCTAAATACTTTTAATTCAAAATTCGAAGGAACTTTGATTCTTCCACCCGACAGGGCAAAGGAACTGACGGGGGTCTTTCACTCTTTAATTTTCGTAGGCACATCAGTTTTGGTTTCGAAGCGTTTGGATACAGATTCCAAAGATGCACACTTTTATTTCAATTTGCTGCAAAAGAACTTTCCCAATCTTATTTTCTTTGCAGGAAATAGCAACAATTTTTATGCAATTATAAAAGGCTCGATTTTATCGAATTTTTTGCACGAACTTCTACAAACAGAGAAAATCGAAACTCGCACGGTCGAAATAATTGCCATTGTGGGAAATCAAGTCCTTAGGGCTCAGGAAGAAGAGCAAAATAAAATTTATGAAATATTAACTTCATTCTCTGATTATCTTGCTTTACCATTTCCACTCATTGTGTCCGATTATTCCTTGCTTTTAGTTGCAAAACCTACACTGGGAATGGATTTGCTGAAAGAATCCCATTCAATTTTGTTTAGTTAAAGAAAGGGGGCGAAACTTTTCGCCCCCCAAGAAAATTTTCAATTATATCTTTAACTTTTATTCTATCTTAATCAATGGAATTGCCTGTGTGGAGCCATTAGACTCAACTACGACCCAAAGTTGCTGGTTGGGTAACCCCGTAAGCAGGATTGGAATTGTGTTTGAGCCTTGACCTAACGAACCTTTGTAAGCAGTTTGTAAAATTCGGCCAGTGTTATCAACGATGCGAACAACAACATTTTCGAAGTACTTATCGGAAGTAAGATGCAAGTATGCAAAAGAGGTTGCTGGGTTTGGAGCAATTGAAACATTGCTGAAGTGGACTTCATCTTCGACACTGGTGATTCCTTCGAGCCATTGCAATGAACGAGTAATTAATTTCTGTCTGAGGGTTGGGTCTGCAATGATATATGGATTCATTCCAAGAACAATAGCGCGTGAATTTACGAATTGAACTTTTACAGCACAGATTGAGTCGGCAGATTTAGCAAATGTCATTATTGGGGTGGTAGTTTGTTTGTTGACAATTCTATATAGTGGAAGCAAATATTTAATCAGATAGCCTTGGATGTTGGTTCCAAAATCCCCTGTGATTGGGTCGCCCGGAAGTCCTGCAAGTTTAACTGGATAGGGGGCTGTACCATAACCTTCGCGACAATATGCGATAAAGGCAATTCCGAAATAGGGTAACATTCCTGTGGAAGTCATACCAGGATTGAAATGGCCACCAAGAATAAAAATGTTTTTATTGTTACTAAGGGCATCGGTAATAATATTGGCAGAAGGAGTGGTAAATTCTCCATTTGTACTACCGTTCCAAACGATTGTTTTTAGTGAATTAAATTTACTTGCGTTCGCGGCAAAATCCAATAAAGAAATGTCGAAGATATAATTGTCACCAAGTGTTGCTTTAATTATTGGCATAATAGAATGTTGTTCTTCTCCCGCAAGAATGTGCAATCGTTGGATACCACTATGGTAGACCCTAAGGGTGGCAGAGTTCATATAAATATTCTTCGCAGTATTTTTTAACTTTAAACCAACTTCGGCTGCATAGGGTGTCGAGCCAATTTGGACTGCAAGAGAAACCTTCTCTTTGGAATTTGGCTGAACAGTAATGTTCTGGGTACCGTTAACGATTTCAGTAGTCCAATCCGATAGGATACTACCGACAATGTCTGCTTCAACATCAAAGTCGATAGCTGCGGGTGTATTATTTAGTACATAAGCATCAAGTTGGTAGGAATCGCCTGTATTACCAATCTCGATAAGCTGGGGATTTGTAATAATAACAAAATAATCTGGTTCTTTGATTGGATTATTTTTTGTCCAATTGCCTTGGAGAATTTCTTTCGTTGCATCATCCTGAATGAAAGCCACAGCATAAAGGTCGTCGGTAAAGGATGGGTCGACATTGAAATTGAAAGAGAAGCTTTGGGTTTCGCCTGCTTCCATATTCAAAATTGTACCAGTGGCGTCAGGCAACATTTTCCGAGCGAGATAGTAAAAATCTTTTTCGCCATTATTTCCTGCGCTGGCGTAATAATGGTGCTCTTCGCAAATTGCAATACGAAGGTATTTATTTTTGATTGGGACATCGGTTTGGATTTCAACTTTTACAGAGCCGGAACCATCGTTGGTATTAACGTCAAAAATTGTGAATTTTATGCCAATCAAGGAATAGAAACTTTCTTGGTTTAATTGATTATTCAAAGCAATGGTATCGGCGACGGCACCTGCGTAGTAACCGCTTGAAGACGGCGGTGCAATTTTGCCATTCACCCTTCCGTTCGGAACACCGCTGATGCCATAATAAATGATTCTCGTGCGGTTCATATTTGTGTCGTAACGGTACATTGGGTCATTCGAGCCGGGCCACCAAGCGTGATAAATTACTGGAATAACCCTGTCCAAGTGATTGCTGAGCCATTGCTGGAAAGTTGGGTTTTGGGCGGCGCAAGGTCCACAAGAAGCATTTGTGGCTTCTTCGACAATAACGCGACGGACATATTGTCCACACATTGAAATTGTAAGTGAAAAGAGAAAAGAATCAAAAAAGAGAAAAGTTCCCTCATAAGTCCTCCATAATTAAAAACTTAAAATTAATAAAATTTATCTAAAAATAATATCAAAAATCAAGTCCTCGCCCAATTTGCTGTTAATTTTTTCAATTATTTGGAATTTATAAAACATCAATTCAGATTTCCAGAGCGAGTTGGAGCATTTTACAGTCAAGATACCTTTACGAAATTGCGAGGGTTGGCAATTGCGGGATATCGATTCAGGAAGAACTTCGTTCCAAGCCAATTCTATTTTAAGCAATGGATTTTTCTTCTTATCGACAATACTTTGGAGTAAATCGCCAAGTATTGTTTCGACCTTTAAACTTTTCCCGTATCGTTTGGCTTTCATTTTTCCCTATGCTTCGCTCAGCCAGCGGTAGATTTCTTTGAATGTAGGTTTTTTGCCATAGATTAATATGCCAATTCTGTAGATTTTTGCCGATAATATTACGCTTCCCCAAATCGTAAGAATTAAAAGTATGAACGACAAGACTATTTGCCACAAAGGCACTGAGGTTGAAAAAATCCTTACTATCATCAAAATTGGAGTAAATGTCGGGATAAGCGAAAGCACGACCGAAAGAGTGCTATCGGGGTCTGCCATTACTGCCGAAACAAACAGTATTGGAATAATCAGGAAAAGGTAAACGGGTGTGCTTATTGTTTGTGCATCTTGTTCTTGGTCAACAGCGGCACCTATCCCCGAAAACAATGTTGCAAACAGGAAGTAGCCCAAAAGGAAATACACAACGAAGGCGACAACAGAAAATAACGGTATTGGTGGAATTTCGAATGATTTGAATCCTCCAATTTGTTGATTCGAAACAAATTCCGAAGGCAAATTCGAAGGGCTAACGAAAAGGCTGAGGATTTGAGTGGAAAATAGACTTAGAATTCCAAGAATGACAAACCAGATTATAATTTGGGTAAGTCCAACGGAACCAATGCCAAGAATCTTTCCAAACATAATATCGAAAGGTCGAGCCGAAGAGAGTAGTATCTCGATAATTCGGCTGGCTTTCTCTTCGATAACGCCACGCATCACCATCGCCCCGTAAATAAATAGGAGAATGTAAATCAAAAATGCCATAATATAGCCAACTACACCATAGAAGCTTGCGTAATCTTTTTGCACTCCTTCGGTTGTTACTTTCTTCGTTTCGACTTTAACTTCCTTTAGAATGAAGCTTGCAACCGAAGGGTCTATCCCTTTTTCGAGTAGTCTAATTCGACGGAAAACATCGGTCAGAGTATTTGCGACAACATTGATTAAACCCAAGCCACCGCCACCTTTGGTGTATAATTCCACGGTATTGTCTTCTATATCTTGATTACGAAGCAAAAGGTAGCCGTCCAATTTCCCTTCGACTATTTCACGATTTAGTACCTCGATATTACGACTTTCGAGGTAGAAGGTATTGCTATCGCGAGCGACGATTTCGGCGCCAAGCTTCTTATCGGTTTGGTCTACCACTGCAATTTTCCTTTCTGTTTTCTCGAACGATAATACTGCAATTATATTTGGTAGAATTATAATTATGAGCCAAATAATAGGCAAAATAAATGTTGTGATTAGAAAGCTTTTGGAGCGAATATAACGCAGATATTCGTTGCTTGCTATTGTCCAAAATTTTGAACGTGGCATTTCAATCCCAAAAAATTAATTTGCAATTTTACAAAAATTTTGGCTATTAATTGGTTGCATAAAACGAAAATGTAGTTATTTCTTTGACAAAAATTAACTATAAACCCTTACAAAACTTTCATATCTATTACTACTTTATCTTTTCAAACTCTTGCCTATTTTATTTTTTGGTAATAGATAAGTAAACAAAATGGACGCAGAAAAGTCTAAAATTGTAACCAAAAGCCAAATGAAGTGTTATTACAATTTTGTAAAACAATGCACGAAAAAATTATGCGAAATTTAATTCTTTTGTTTTTGGTTCTATTGAATTTCCCAGCGTTTTCACAATCTTTGTCGTATATTTATCCAAAACCTAACACCGATAAGCACTCAATCCAAACACCTATTGTTTTGCGTTTCGACCGTGCGATTGACCCAAGCAAAATTTCTCTCTCCATCAAAATTTTAGGCGAAAAGTCGGGAGACCATTCTTTCGATGTCCGAATTTCCGACGACAACCGCACAGTCTCGATTCGAACATCTCGACCATTTGCCCTCGACGAGGATGTAATTGTTTCCATCAACGGGGAAAAGTTTTCGTTCAGAACAAGCAAAATTTCGCCTCAAGAGCAGAAGGAATTATTTGCTAAATATTTCTTGCCCTCTTATCCCGAAATTTCAAAGATTTTTGCAAATGCACCGAAAGAGACAGACGACATTCCTTTGGATTCGATACCATCCGACTTCCCGAAGATAATTATTAATTCGGTGCGGAATCCTGCACCGGGTTATATTTATTTAGCGAACTTTGGGAGTGGCGTGGACAGAAGTTATTTAATGATTTTAAACAACGATGGGACACCTGTCAAATATCGTAAAGTTCCGCTTCCGGGATTTGATTTCAAAATGCAACCGAATGGGCTATTGACTAATGCTCGCATTATTACTTCACATATCCCACAGGGATGGGGCTGGGCAGAAGCATATATGGAAGTAATGGATGGAAATTTGAAGGTAATCGACACTTTGCAATGCAAAGGCGGATACATAGCCGATTTCCACGACTTCAAAATGTTACCGAACGGGCATTATCTCCTTATTTCTTACGACCCACAACCTGTGGATATGAGCCAGATTGTTCCAAATGGAAATCCCAATGCTATTGTTTTAGGAAGTATCGTTCAAGAACTTGATGCCGACAAGAACGTTGTCTTTCAATGGCGAAGCTGGGACTACATACCGATTACCGATACCTATGCTCCGCTCGATGGTATTGCCCTCGACCCTGTTCATATAAATGCTGTCGAGCTTGATTACGACGGAAATCTTTTGATTTCGTCTCGCCACCTTTCAGAGATAACAAAAATCAGCCGTGAAACGGGAAACATTATCTGGCGACTTGGCGGAAAAAGGAACCAATTCACCTTTATCAACGAACATCCCGAAAATGCCCCAACATATTTTTCTTATCAACACGACATTAGGCGACTACCAAATGGGAACATCACTCTTTACGATAATGGTGTTCAGCACAACCCACAATATTCGAGAGCTGTTGAATATAAACTTGACGAGCAGAATCTTAAAGCCCAACTTGTTTGGGAATATAGAAATAATCCTGATGTATTCGGGGAAACTATGGGTTCCACCCAAAGACTTCCGAATGGAAATACTGTAATCGGTTGGGGCGGAGTTAGCACTGGGCATATCCGAATTGTTACCGAAGTGAACCCCCAAGGCGAAGTCGAATTTGAATTGTCCTTCCCCAAGGGAGTATCGTTCCAAACTACTTCGTACTGTGCCTATCGGTATCCTTATCCAACAAATCTACCCGAGGCGGTAGTTTCTTTCGAAAATATTTCGTCCTTGGTTCAAAATCAAAACGATAGCTTATATTTTAGGAATGATACAACTGATACAGGAATAATCATAAACTTTACGGAGCTAAACGACTAGCCCGGCTCGAAAATCAATTTGGAAAAATATCCGTATGCACCACTTTATCCCCGCTTTACTACTTCAACTCCTCTTGTAAATCAGTACAAAGTGATAATTAAAACTCAAAATATACTTAATTGCAAAGCAAATTTGACTTTCGATATGTCAAAATTTCCATTGTCCTTGCATAAAAAGGACTTAATAGTATGGCGTAGAGTTTCGAAAGATTCACCATTTGAGCCTTTGCTCAGCAGTTACGATTCCGAAAAGCAAATTCTTGTGGCTTCGGTAGATAATCTCGATGGGGAATACATTTTTGGTACATCAAAACTGCCCTCTGCCCCTTTGAAACCGATTCTTACTTTTCCGCCTAACGAGGCAAAATTGAACACCGAGGATTCAGTGATGTTCCAATGGACACCGCAGGGATTAACTAAATTCTCCAAGTTGGTTATTTCGAACAGTGTTAATTTCATCGAAGCAACTGAAATCGATAGTATCAAAACGAACCATTTTAATGCGGGGAAATTGCCCGCTGGTGATTATTTCTGGAAAGTTCAAACATTTAATGAAGTCGGAGCCAGCGAATGGTCGGAGGTTCGTTCGTTCCACATTTCCGAACCATTTATTGTGATTGTTTATCCCGACAGTGGTGCCAAATGGATAAAGGAAACCGATGTTGCAATCGTATGGAAACATAATATTTATCCTGCTTTCGAAATCACACTATTGAAAGGAACAACTCCATTTATGAATATTTCCGACTCGCTTTATAGCGCCTTTGGAAAATATATTTGGAATGTATCGAATCTTGTTCAACCTGGTAATGATTATAAGATTCGCATAACGTCTTTAAAAAACAGGAAAATTTTTGCCGAAAGTATGCCATTTTCTATTACCGAACCAAACAGCGTCGAAGAGATATTGAATTCTGTTGTTGTTTCTCCAAATCCTTGCAATGGGAAGCTGAACTTGAAATTTAACCAAACACAAATTCAAAAAATTGAAGTTATTAACCTTTATGGAATAAAAGTTTTCGATTATGACTTATTTACTACGGAGGATTCCGTTATTGAATTGAACATTTCGCATTTGCCCAATGGGTTTTACTTTCTTGTTTTTCGTTCAAACGGACAAGTTTTTAAAATGCCTTTAATTATCTTGAAAAATTGAGGTGATTTATGAATAGATTTTTCACAATTTTCATTATCCTTATTTTCTGGAATAATTATTTATTACATTCAGAAAGCGAATTAATTCAAAGAACAGTTTGGAACAACCCTTCTCCGGGGTATCTCTTTCTGGCTCCAATGGATAATTCGCTTGCAGTTTACGACAATTCCGGCTATAAAGCTTTTTCAAAATCTTTTGGATTTTTAAATCAAGGATTTATGGACTTTAAAATGCACCCAAACGGCAAACTGTCTGCTTACGATCTTTTGAGCCCAAAATTTATCGTTTTGGATTCAAATTTCAATGTTCTGGATACAGCTGGTGCCATTGGATACACAACGGATTTTCACGACTTTTTGATATTGCCCAATGGAAACTATCTGGTGATTGCCGAGGCTGATGTGTATATCGATATGCGGCAATACGTCCCGAATGGTCATCCCAATGCGAGAGTAAACGATTTCATTTTGCAGGAAATTAACCCGAGCACAAAGCAAGTAGTTTGGCAATGGAATGCCATCGACCACTTTTCGGTTCTTGATGCTACCGAAGATATCGATTTGCAAGACAGTTATATCAGGCCTTTTCACATTAACTCAGTAGAAATGTTGAGCGATGGCAATCTTTTGATTTCGTGTCGGCATATGGATGAGATCATTAAAATCAACAAACAAACTGGGGAAATAATCTGGCGGATGGGTGGAAGCAAAAGTCGAAACAATCAATTCACTTTTGTAAACGATACTATTGATAATTTCTTTGGGTTTTCGCATCAACACGACCCTCGGGAATTGCCAAATGGGAATATTCTTCTATTCGACAATGGGAACCTCCGGCGAAATCCATTCTCTCGTGCAGTTGAATATAGTATCGACGAGGCTAATCGAAGAGCTACAAAGGTCTGGGAATACCGTGGTCCCAACAATATCATTTCTGATGCCGGAGGTAGTGTGCAGCGATTGCCAAATGGAAACACTTTAATTGGTTGGAGTGGTTCGTTTTCCGAAGGCGGTCACAATTATTTACTTTCGGAGGTTACCCCAACGGGCGAAATTGCCTTAGAATTGCTTTCAAATAGTGGGACATATAGGGCTCTTCGCTTTATTTTCAAATCCGATCCTGTTACACTTTCGGTAAATTCCGCCGGACAATATAATTTCGTCAACAGCACTTACAACACAAACACTACTTTTGTTCTTAACAGCATAAGCGGGACGGGAAAGGTAACGATAGAAAAGCATCGATACCCTCCCTACAATTTGAATCAAGGCGGTCCTTGTTCAGTGCTCCCCTATCGTTGGGTTATTACAAAGCAAGGAATAAATTCTCTCGGTGGTTATTTATATTTTAACCTTTCGGGACTTAGTGGGTTCAACGACCCCAGAGAACTTAAGGTTTATTTCCGTTCGGCAGAAGGTTTTGGCAGTTTTACGGAATTAAATACTACCTTCAACAGCCAAGCAAACAGATTGGAAACTTCTTTCGCTGGTATTGGAGAATATTGCATAGGAACCGCAGGAATTGGAGTGCCAGTCCCAGTGTCGCCTTCCAATAATGAAATAAATGTTTCTTTATCCCCAAAGTTTATTTAGAAAAAATTTATGTCTGGTGAAAGATATCATATCCAGATAGCAACAGACCCAAATTTTCAATATTTAGTAAAGGACACATCAAACATAATAGATACTTTTTATGTATACACTTCGCAACTTCTGCCCGGAAAACTTATTTTTGGCGAGTTCGTGCTGAGCGAGAAAATTGTACCAGTAGTTGGGCAGAAACTCAAAGATTTACGACTATTTACGAACGAATTTCTCTCCTTTCGCCATTGGATAGCACACTCGATATGCCAATAAGTGTCCAGTTTACTTGGCTGGCAAGCGACAATGCCTGGGCTTATCAATTCCAATTGTCGATTGATAAGAACTTCCAAAAGATTGTTATAGACACAACTGTTTTTAATCCTATTGTAACTATTTCCAATCTTGATTTCTTCACCGAATATTTTTGGAGAGTTAGGCTGACTCGTGGAGAACAATATGGCATCTGGTCCGAGATCAGGAAATTTAAAACGATGCTTTCGGCTCCTTTGCTGCTGTTCCCCGAAAATGGTAGCAAAAACATACCTACTTCGGGAACTTTAAAGTGGAGTCCTGTGCCCGGTGCAATTCATTATTACTTGGTTGTTTCGACAAATAAACAGTTTATTAATAACCAGATTGAAATAGTGGACTTAAAAGATAACCAGTTTGACTACACCAACCTTGAGCCCGCAAAAGAATACTTCTGGAAAGTTCGTGCCACGGGCGAGAATGGTAAAAGCGAATGGTCGGAAGTCTTTAATTTTAAAACTCAGTTGCCAAAACCAGAATTGATTGTTCCACCTTTTGCCGATACATAGGCTCCAATTTGTGGTTTGCTTCGCTGGAAAGAAGTTCCCAGCGCCACAAGTTATGAGTTGCAAATTTCCGAAGACCCAAATCTTATTTTCGGTGCTCAAACTTATAAAATAACTGGCTTGACTTATTACATCTATTCCAATTTGGTGTATTCGACAAAATATTACTGGCGAGTCCGCGCTTTAAATGATGAACTCGAAAGCTCCTGGTCGGATGTTTCTTGGTTCAGAACAGTTCCCGAAAATTATTTGACAAGCCCTATTTTAGTTTACCCAGTGAATAATGTTCTAAATTTAAAAATTGGTGATAAACTTCGCTGGCTGCCTGTCGATAAAGCCGAAAGATACGAAATCCAAATCGCTACCGACCCAATCTTTGCAAGTGTTGTTTTCAGTGAACAAATAGCCGATACAACTTATCAAATCGGTTCGCTTGCATATGGAACAAGGTATTATTGGAGAGTTCGGGCAATTAACCAAACTTCTGTAAGTTTTTGGAGCGAAGTCTATTCGTTTACCACATCGCTTCGAACTCCTACTTTGTTCGCACCCCAAGACAAGTCGATTATTGACTTGCCAATTGAATTCACTTTGGAAATGACAACAGCGGATGCTTTCTACAATTTTCAGATTGCTTACGATTCCGATTTCGAATTCGTTTTGAAGCAAGCAACTCTTTATAACCAAAATTCATTCATTTTGAATACTGCTCCAACCGAGACTTGGTTCTATTGGCGAGTTAAAGTGGTCTCGGGCAAACTTGAAAGCGACTGGTCGGAGACAAAGTCTTTCCTTATTCCAAAAGTTAATAGTGCCGAAGAAAATCAAAAAGAAAGTGCTGTGAAAATCTTTCAGAACAATAATTTTCGGACAATACAATTCGTAGGTGAAATCCTTAAACTTCAGATATTCAATTTGCTCGGCAACGAAATACTTGAATACAACATTCCAACAAATTCTTTCCTTTGGGACGTTTCAACACAATCGCCCGGAATCTATTTCGTTAAAATTCAAACCCCGTGTGATTTGCTTTTGAAAAAAATTCTTTTAATCCCATAAGGCAACCCCCTTATGAGAATGGGACTGCTCAAAAGGCAGTCCCTTTTTCTTTGTTTTATTCTGGTGTTAGTCAAAAAATTATGAAAAATTACTCTTGTCTTTCGTAAGATTTTAGTTTAAAAGCAACCTATTTTTCTTTACAAAATCGAATAAAATTTATAAATTTGTTTTTTTCATTAAAAGGTGGGCGATGAATTTCTCTACTATTCTTTACGAGAAAAAGAATAATTATTGCATTATCACATTGAACCGACCCGATAAGCTGAATGCTTTGAACTTTCAGCTTTTCAACGATTTGAACGAAGCAATCAAATTGGTTGAACTTGACAGGGAAATTAATGCTGTCATCCTTACCGGTACGGGCGACAAAGCTTTCGCTGCCGGTGCCGATATCAAAGAACTTCACGAGTCGGACGACTTGACTGGTGTTCATTTTTCCCAACACGGCTCAAAAGTTATGTATCGACTCGAGAACATCGGCAAACCTGTGATTGCTGCGGTGAATGGATTCGCTCTTGGTGGCGGATGCGAACTTGCGATGGCTTGCCACATTCGTTTTGCTTCGGAAAACGCAAAGTTTGGTCAACCCGAAGTTAATTTAGGTATCATTCCCGGCTATGGGGCAACGCAACGACTTCCTCGCCTCGTTGGTAGAGCGAAAGCCTTGGATCTGATTCTGAGCGGGGCGATGATTGATGCTTTCGAAGCCGAAAAGATAGGCTTGGTTAACAAAGTATTTCCCCGCGCAGAATTGTTGCCCAAAACAATTGAATTTGTCGAAAATATGCTCAGCAAAGGTATACTTGCCGTCCGAACTGCTTTGAATTGCGTTCTGGCTGCCGATTATTTGCCTTTGGCAGAGGGTTTGGAATACGAAAGTCGCTGGTTCGGAAAATTGTGTGGAACTAAAGACTTTAAGGAAGGAACTTTGGCGTTCTTGGAGAAACGCAAGCCAAACTTCACCGGAGAATAGCAAAACAAACAGCGGAATTTCTGCAAATTTTACCAAAAAAGCATCCCCGTTTTGCATACAAAGTATGCAGAGGTAAATTCCTTTTTCCTTATTCCTTCGTTTGGTTCGGGATTGTGAAGAAGAAAGTTGTTCCTGAACCTTCGGTGCTTTCGACCCAGACTTTGCCGCCGTGTTTTTCGACATATTCTTTGCAAAGGACAAGCCCAAGCCCCGTGCTCGACTCGCCTTCGGTGCCGGGACGGAAGGTTTTGGCTCCCACTTTGAAAAGAACAGGAAGCATATCCGCTGGTATTCCGATTCCTGTGTCGCGAACAGCTATTAAGGTTTCGCCATCGGCATTCTTGGTAGCAAAAACAATTACTTTCCCCCCGCGTGGGGTGAACTTTATTGCGTTGGAGATAAGGTTGCGGAATATTGTTGAAAGCATATTCATATCGGCAAAAAGTTCCAATTCGGGGGGAATCTCATTTAAAAATTGCAATTCTTTTTTCTGCAAATTTACAGCTTGTTGGCTCGAGATTTCGTTAACCAAATAAAAGAGATTAACCCAGTCGGGTTTAAATTGAATCATTCCCCTTTGAACACGAGACCATTCCAAAAGATTTTCGATTAACTTGTAAGTTTTTTCGGCAGACTCTTTTAGCATTTTGGCAATTTCAATCAATTCCTCGCGGGACAAATCTTCGATATTTGTCGACAAAAGATTGGCTATGCCAAGGAAACCCGAAAATGGGCTTTTCAAGTCGTGAGCAATTATGGAAAAGAGTTTGTCTTTTTCGCGCAAAGCCTCTTCCAATTTTTCTTTTACCTCTGTGATTTCGTAAAGTAGCAGATTCTTTTCGTACAGAGCATCCTCGAGAACGGATTGGGAAAGAGCCAAATCTTCGGCTAATTTCTGCGTGTCCTGATAAAATTTTTCTGCAAGTTCTTCTTTTTCCTTGAAATCAAGTAATTTTTGGTACTCGTCGGAGATATCGAGGAAAAAAGTTGTGAAGTAAAATTTTTCCGTGGAGAAAGCATAAACTTTATACCAGCGTTTCAAAGCATCGGAATATTGTACAAATGTGTATTTGCCCCCGTTCAAAGCAATATTTCCGTAAAATCGAACCCAATCGAATTTGTCTTTAAGGATTTCTGGTGCAACTTCGCCAAGTCTTTTGTTTATTATCTTTTCGATGCTCAATCCAGTTAATTCCTCGAAGGCAGGGTTGGCGTCAAGGAAAATATAATCAATTGGTTTCCCATCCTCATCCAAAACAATTTTATGATGGGCAAAGCCAATAGGAGCATTTATTAGAACTGCTTTATAAAGGTTTTCTGTCTCCAAACACACAAGCGTAAAATTTAAAATGACAAAATTACAAAAATTTTGAAAAATGAAAATTATTAATAGAATATAATTGTTGCTTATTGTTTTTTGATTGAGAAAGGGCAATAACGAAGGGTATCCAGACATCGGATGTTTAAAAAACAACCGATGACTTTTATGAAAAACTGAAAAAGCCCTAAAGTTTTGCAAGTTACAAAAGCCTATTTTCAGAACTTTTTTCATTTATGCAGAATTTCATAGAATTTCAGCCATTCAGCAGAAACATTTTAAAAGACCCTATGAAGGGAAGCAAATAAAATATCAAACTTTTTAAATCGTTAATTTAATTGAATTTTTGGAATGTTTAAATTATTTTTTTTATTTGAAAAAATGGAAAAGAAAGCAACGACAAGAGTTAAGATAAATGAGTTGATTGCACGGCGGTGGAGTGCTCGTGCATTCGACCCAAATCGTGAAGTCGAAGGATGGAAGATTATCAGCCTTTTCGAGGCGGCTCGTTGGGCTCCTTCGTGTGGTGGTGACGAGCCGTGGAGATTTGTTCTGTGGAATCGCTTTACCTCGCCTGTTGAATTTCAGAAAGCTTTCGAAACTCTCGATGAAGGAAATAAAAAGTGGGTTCGCAATGCACCAATTCTTATCGGAGTATTTGCCTACAAAAAATGGCGTGGTAACAGCAACGAAGTTAACCATTGGGCTCAATTCGATACTGGGGCATCTGCGATGTCTTTGTATCTTCAAGCATTCGACGTTGGTCTTTATGCCCATCCTATGGCAGGCTTCGATGCAAAAAAATTAGTCCAAGAATTCAATATTCCCGAAATGTATGAACCTATGGCGATGATTGCAGTTGGCTATCCCGGTAATCCCGATTCGCTTGAATCTCCTTATCGCGAAAGGGAGTTTCAAGCTCGAAGGCGACGACCTTTGGAAGAAAATTTCTTTGTAAATTTTTGGGGAAATTCAATAAATGTTGAGCAAATAATTGGAGAAACAGTAAATGTCTGATGGTTCTGAAAACAAAAACCCATTCAAGAAGAATCAATTTTTTGGTGAAAACCAGAAGCCAAAGATTTTTCGCAATCTATTGCTTTGGCTAATTATATTTTCGAGTGTGATTACAATTTATATGATGATGAATTCGGTACAAAAACCCGAATGGCCTCTTCCATACAATCAATATCTTGAATTGCTTAATCAAGGGAAAATCCGTTCGGCTGTGATTACGAAATCCCACCTTAACGATTATGAATTTCATGGGGAATTGAGTGAGCCTGTTAAGATAAATATCGAAGGACGCCTTCGCGATGTTCGTAATTTCGTTACCAAGCTTGGCGTTGTCGATTCCAAGACCGAGGAACTGTGGCTTTCGAAAGGAATAAACATAAAATACGAAAGTGCCGATAATCCGTGGTGGAATACTTTTATTTCGATTCTTCCTTGGGTTGTTTTAATTGGAATTTATATTTACTTTCTGCGGAAGATGCAGATTGGAAGCGGGGGCGCCTCGAGCCGAAACATATTTTCCTTTGGAAAATCTCGTGCCCGCCTTATTTCCGACAGCCAAAACAAAGTTACTTTTAAAGATGTGGCTGGATGCGACGAAGCAAAGGAAGAGCTGGAAGAAGTAGTCGAATTTCTAAAAGACCCGCAGAAGTTTCAAAGACTTGGAGGTAGAATCCCTCGTGGGGTTCTATTAATTGGACCACCGGGGACGGGGAAAACTTTGCTTGCACGAGCAATTGCTGGCGAAGCCAACGTCCCGTTCTTCTCAATTTCTGGGGCAGAATTTGTCGAGATGTTTGTTGGAGTTGGAGCCAGTCGTGTCCGCGACCTTTTCGACCAAGCAAAAAAGCATTCCCCCTGTATTGTATTTATCGATGAAATCGATGCAGTTGGCCGGCAGCGTGGAGCTGGGCTGGGCGGTGGACACGACGAGCGTGAGCAGACCTTGAACCAGCTACTTGTCGAAATGGATGGCTTCGAGCAAAATAGTAGCGTGATTGTAATTGCTGCAACGAACCGGCCTGATGTTCTCGACCCTGCATTGTTGCGGCCCGGGAGATTTGACCGACAGATTGTGGTCGACCGGCCTGATGTCAAAGGCAGGGAGGCAATCTTCAAAGTTCATGCTCGAAGATTGCCACTTTCCGATGATGTTGATTTTGAATTGCTTGCCCGCTCTACTCCGGGGCTTTCGGGAGCCGATATTGCTAATATCGTCAACGAGGCTGCTTTGCTTGCTGCCCGACGAAACAGCGACAAAGTTACAATGTACGATTTCGAAGCGGCAAAGGACAAGGTTCTGATGGGTATCGAAAGGAAGAGCCTTGTGATTTCGGAACGGGAAAAGGAAATCACAGCCTACCACGAAATGGGGCATGCTCTTGCTGCAAAGTTTGTACCAAATGCCGACCCCGTTCACAAAGTAACGATTATTCCACGAGGTAGGGCGCTGGGCGTTACAGCAACTTTGCCAAAGGAAGATTTCCATACACTTTCGAAGGAATACTTAACCGCACAACTTATAGTGTTAATGGCTGGGCGAGCCGCCGAGAAGATTGTGTTCAATACATTGTCCACAGGTGCTGCCAATGATTTGGAAAGAGCAACAAATATCGCGCGCAAGATGGTATGCGATTGGGGGATGAGCGAGGTGCTCGGTCCGGTTACCTTTGCAAACAAGCACGAAGAAGTTTTCCTAGGTCGCGAAATTGCTCAACCTCGTGACCACAGCGAGGCAACCGCCCAAATTATTGATGCAGAAGTGCGAAAAATTCTACTCGATGCATATCAGAAAGCCGAAGATTTATTGCGAGAGAAAGAAGAATTACTACACAAAACTGCCAAAATTCTTCTCGAACGAGAAACTTTGGAAGGCGAGGAACTCGATATGTTGATTCGTGGCGAGGATTTGCCACCAATAAACATCCACAAGCTCCGTGCTTTGAAAAGCTTGCGTATAGATGGAACATCCGAAAAGGAAACACAACCAGTATCTGTGATAAACAAGTGGAAATATCGAAATAACCAGTGAAGCGGAAGGCTGTTTTTTTCGATAGGGATGGAATTGTAAACTTCAGAATCGTCGGCGAATACATTAATCAAAAGGATAACTTTCATTTCATTCCCGACTTTTTCCAAGTGTTTTCCCGGTTAAAGGAGCTTGGCTATCTGGTTATTCTTGTGTCGAACCAAAAAGGCGTTGGCAAGGGTTTGATGACACTTGAAGAGCTGAAGCAAATCAATGAATTTATGATTCAGGAACTTTACGAACGAACGGGCGAAAGTTTCGATGATGTTTTCTATTGTACGGATGCTAACGAAGAGATTAGTCCTCGCTTGAAACCTAATCCCGGAATGATAATCGAAGCAATAGAGAAATGGAATATCGAGTCATCGCTTTCGTGGATAGTCGGAGACTCTTCGAAAGATATACTTGCTGGGAAACGGGCTGGAATCAAAACCATTCTTGTTGGTCTAGCAGATGAATCTTTAAATATCGAGCCCGATGTTTCGGTGAATAATCTTTTGGAAATACTTGAATTATTCGAGTAGATGGAAGAAAAGGTAATTGAGTTTCTATCGTCGCCATTCGTATCTCAGCTCCTAATATTAGGAGTGGCTTTTTTCTTTTCTTTCATTGAAAATTTATTTCCTCCATCGCCCAGCGATGTTGTTTTGCTTTTCCTTGGCAGTTTGATTAGCTTCGGTCGAGTGGATTTTATCCCGCTTCTTCTTGTTTCGACTCTTGGCTCCTCGTTTGGATTTTTAACTATGTTCCTGATTGGCAAATTACTTGGGGAAAGGGTTCTTGACGAAGGCAGGCTAAAATTTATCAACATCGAATCGTTGAACAAAGTTCGGCATTGGTTCGGGAAATATGGCTACTGGATTGTCGTGGCAAATCGTTTCCTTTCGGGGACAAGGGCCGTTATTTCCTTCTTTGCTGGAATTTCGGAACTGTCGACGCTTAAAAGTACTTTGCTGGCATCTGTTAGTGCCCTACTATGGAATTTTCTAATTGTTTACTTGGGTTTCACCTTGGGAAAAAATTGGAAAGTGGCTATAGACTTTCTGGAACTTTATTGGAGAGTTGTACTCATAATCATTGTTGCTTTGGTTGTAATCTACCTTGTGTATTTGCGTTTGAAGAAGAAATCTCGCTAACTTTTCTTTCAAAGACCATCTTTGTTGTGAAATAATACATACCTTCGAGAATTTCTTTCAAGAATTTTACAGTATCGGGATAAATTTCTGCAAAATCTTTCAATGGCTCTTCGTTATTGTATCTGTAAAGCGAAGGTTTTGCTTTTAGCCTATCGATTAGGAACCAGTCGTTGTAGATAATTCCCAATGTCTGGCTTTCGTGGAAGATGGCGAAGCCTTTTTTATCCTCTCTTGCATATTTGAAAAGGTTTTTCCCAAAATTATTCGTAAAGAATGGTATTTTAAGAATCGAGAGAATTGTGTTTGGAATATCCATTTGCGAGCCAATAGTGTTTATTTCTGCAGGTTTTAGGAATCTTGGGCAATAAATTAACAGAGGGATATGAACTCCATCGAGCGAAAGGTCGTAGCGGGGATTTTCGACCACGCCGTGGTCTGCTGTTATAACGAACACCGTGCTATCGAAATATTTTTCCTTCTGAGCAAGTTCAAAGAAACGTTCTAATGCCCAATCTGTATAGTCGAAAGTTGAAATGAAGTTTTTCCCTTCAACTTTTGGGATAATCCAAGGACCGTGGTTGTTTGTCGAAAGAATGATTCCAAAAAAGGGGCGACGAGCAGAAGCAAAAACTGTGTTCATTCTTTCGAAAAGGATATGGTCGGGAATGCCGAGTGTACTTAAAACCAAATTTTGGGGGAAATCGAACTGCGAAATGACAAATTCAACACCATTGCCCCGAAGAAAACCAGCCATATTGTCGAAATTTGGGTCGTGCGAAACTCCGAAATATCCAGTGTATCCGTTCTCCTTTAAAATATTTGGCAAACCATTGAACGATTGTTGTCCAATGTTACGCACCATCAGATTTTTCCCGAGAAGATTAGGATATCCGAATAGCGAACTAAAGACCCCCATATAAGTGTGAATACCATTGGAGTGGAAATTTGTGAAGTAGACAGATTGCGACTTAAGTCGATTGAAAAATAATGGTATCCCACGACTGGTGTATTCTTCGATTTTAGTCGAGGAAAAACTTTCCAAAAGAAAAATCACAACATTGAGTTTCGTTGGATGAGTATCGAATTCATACATTCTCAAAGGGAATTCGATGAATTTCGACAGAGAATCATCGAGTACAGAAATAATAAGATTTTTAGTGTTCGGAGTTATGGAAGTGAAAATTTTTTCGGGGTCTTCTTCTCGTTGTGGATTTTTCAGCCAATCGTCGAAAAGTGTAAAGATGCCGTTCAAAGCAAGTTTATTGCAGGCATTGTAAGTCGAAAAGAAAGCGTGACCCCAGCGTAGCGGAGTTTTTTCCGAAAGCGTTCCACGAATTCCTATGAACATCAAAATACCGAAAACAACAAATGAAAGCAGTTTGAAAATCGGCAGAGGAGCAGTTTTTACTTTTCGGGAGAATGTTATTTTTCTAAAAATGAAAAATCCTACGAGTGTGATTAATAAGACAATCAGCAAAAGCGGGATTACTGGATAGGATTCCCAAATCATTTTGGTTACAAATCCGGGATTCTTTTCGATGTTGAAAACATATATGTTCAATCGGGTATGAAAGTATTTATAGAACTCAATTTCGACTACTGAAAGAAAAACAAAGACAAAGAGAACCAGCGTTAAATAAACGAGATTGAATAATCGAAGCCAATTTTCTCTATTGAAAAAGAAGAAAAAGTAATTCAAAACGAATAAGAGAGAAAGTGCATAGAGCGAAACTGAAAGGTCAAATCGCAACCCTACCACAAAGGATTGAAGAATGATAGACAGAGGTATATCTTTGAACTCTTGGATATTTGCAACAAGTAGTGCAAGCCGATAAAGTGAGAAAAAAGAAAGAAAAACGACAAGGGTTTTCAGAAATCCCGTTATTATAGGATTGAAAAAATTATCGAAAAAAGAAAGAGTGGCTACCTTCCAATTTTTTCGAGTGCCCATTTGAAAACTTGAAGGTATTCCATTGCAGTTTTTTCGGCAGAAAAGTTTCTTTGCATTGCATTTTTGCGGATAATAGACCAATGAGGCTCAACGTGATAGATGTCCAAAGCTCGGCGAATAGCGTAGTTCATATCGTCGGCATTATATTGGTAAAAGGTAAAGCCGTCGCCAGTTTGGGTTTGCGGATTGTATTCTTCAACTGTATCGACAAAGCCACCAGTGTAGCGTGCAATTGGTATTGTGCCATAGCGAAGGGCATACATTTGGGTAAGTCCGCAAGGTTCATACCGGGAAGGTAAAATCAGATAGTCGCTCGAACCAATTATTCTATGAGCTAATTCATTGGAATAACCTATCTGAACCAATGCTCGTGTTGGATATTCCCATTGCAGATAGCGGAAGAAATCTTCGTAGCGTCTTTCGCCCGAGCCAAGTATAACAAATCGATAAAAATTGTTCATTATATGATTTTCCAGTGAATACATCAATAAATCAATACCTTTTTGCTCGGCAAGTCGGGTTACCGAACCAATCAAAGGCAAATCGTAATTATCCGATTCAGGGACGCCGAAAGATTTTAACAGCTGGTATTTATTAATTCTTTTGCCTTCATCGAAATTGTTTGAATTGAATCGAACGAAAAGATGAGAATCGTTCTCGGGAGACCATTCTTTATAGTTAACACCGTTGAGAATTCCGATTAAATCGGCTGCACGATGGGAAAGGACATCGTGGAGCCCCTCGCCGAAATAGGGCAAGCGGATTTCGTTTGCATAGTTTGGGCTTACTGTGGTGATTTTATCGGCGAACATAATTCCAACTTTCATCGTGTTCACTCTGCCGTGATGTTCGAACCAAGAGCCGGGATAAAATTCCTTCATACCGAATGTGGAAAATTCCATTGCGCGCAAAGGGTCGAAAATCCCTTGATATGCAAGATTATGAATAGTAAAAACGCCAGCAGTCGAAGAGAAAAGAGGTTCCCACCGATAAAAGGATTTCAAAAATGCCATTGCAAATGCGGTGTGATAATCGTGGGAGTGAATGATATCGGGCTTAAAGTTGATTGCTTTTGCGGTCTCGAAAACCGCCCGCGAAAAGAAAATGAAACGGCGGTCGTTATCGGGGTATTCGTCGGGATTGCCGTAGATTCCCGGGCGGGAAAAGTANTCGTTATTTTCAACCAAATAGACTTTGACATTGGAATTCGGCAATGTGCCAACCCAAAGTCGGGCAAATTCAACCCAATGACTTATAGGAACATACAGAATCAAGTCGGTGGGCTGAAAGTTCCAATAAGCAGTGTCGATTATTTGATGTTTTGGGAGAACAATGACACTATTTTGCCCCATCTTTTCCCATTCCAACGAAAGGTATTGAACTATATCGGCAAGCCCACCAGCCTTTGCAAAAGGTGTTAGTTCTGCTGACGCAACTAAAATGTTCATTATATCTTAACAAAAAATACAAAATTACGACAAAAACAGCGAAAGTTAGTTATGAAGCAATAGATGTATCCAAGAGCATTAGGTTTAATGGGTTCGGTCAAGGCAAAGCAAATGGAATTTTTGATGAATATCCACAAGGAAAAATAGCCCGTTGATTTGGATAACAGGAAGATTGAACACGCTGTTTTCAGATATCGAATGTTTTTGGATTACATCAGACATCGGATGTTTTTAGAAACATCCGATGTCTTTTTAAAGTGGCAACAAAGCCTTCCTCTCACCTCTTTCAGGGATGGGTTTAATTTCTTTATTTGGTCTGCCTTCCTCAATAGAAAAATCTAAACTCTTCTCCATCGAAGTAATAATTTACGTAGTCGGGTTTGGTTTGGATAAATTCCACTTCGATTTGGTATGCTTTGTTGGAAATTTTAAGGAGTTTGAGGTGGTAGTAGTCGTTTTCGACGCTTGTGGAATCGAAAATCTGCTCGTTCCTATTTGAAAGGAAAGGATGGGCATTTTCCACATAGAATTTGAACTTTCTGGCTTGGCTTTCGAGCAATCGAACATTTGCTTTTGAATAGTAAACAATTGAAACAGGCAGAAGCACTTCGGCAAATCTATCTTGACGATGAAAATTTATTGCCCGATGAATTCCCGAACGAAGCACAGGGGAATTCATTCGGTATTGTGGGAAAAACCATAGCAAGATTTTAGACCTTCCTTTGGGGTCGATTTTTTTTGTTTCGTTAAGTATCTTTACGCAAAATTTTGTTGTTTTGTTCCAAGTTCGCAAAGAATAGATATCGACGGATGATAAAATCAAAATCAAGGGAATTAAAGCGAGAAAAATCAAAAATCTTCTTGCGTTTCGAATGAGTTCGGACGAGGCAATTACCAAACCCAGTGAGGGAAGAAGTGAATACCACCGCATAAACAAAGGTAGAGCAGGCAGAACAAGCAAAATATACCAACAAACTCCGAAAACTAAAATTTTATAGTTTCGGGATTCCTTGTTCTTCGCCCAAAGAACAAGAAAAACAAGCAGAATCATCGAAAAAATAAAGTTCAACAATAGACCAACGGGATTTTCTTTCGAGTATGCGAATGTTGGAATGGATATAACTGGAATGTATTTGAAGAAATTGAAAAGCAAAGAAAGAAAAGTGAAATTTTCGACATTTGGCGAGGCGAAAAGATGTATCCCGAGAATAACTTCTCGGTAGATTAGAAGAATCGCAAGGAACAGACTTCCAATTATTCCTAACAAGAACATTTGTTTGCTTTTTTCCTTGAATATCAAGCCCGAAGCAAATAACAGCAAGATTGCAGGGAATGTGCTTTCTTTCGAAAGAAACGCAAGGATAAGGGCGAGAGATGAAAGAATAAAACACAAGCGATTGGAAGTGAATAAAATCAACAGAAAAGTGAGGATAACGAAAATCGAAGCGAACAAATCGCCAACTCCAGCCGTCCAAACAAGAAATATGTCGTGCGAAGGCAAAACGGAACATAGCAAAGCGAATAATAAAGCAATCGTATTGTTGTTAATCAATTTCGATAAAAAAAAATAGAGCAAAAGCACGAATACAATGTAAAGAATTAGATTGGATAGCCTGAAAAAAAATGGATTGAATCCAAAAAGGTTAAGAATCAATGTGTTCCACAAGTTTGGTATAGGTCGGAAATAATAGGACGAAATGTCTTGGGACGTAAATACTTTCAATGGATTTTCGCTGTAATTTTGCTGTAAGTATTCAAGTATTTGAAAATCGTCGTTAAAGAAGCCTAAATTTAGAACCCCTGCCCAGATGAAAAAAGTAAAAAGAGCAAGTAAAAGAGGGAAAAGCAACTCATTATTTTTGGAAATCATTTATTAATTACAGCGATTTTGTGGACTGCACTTTCTTTCGTTGTCAAGGATTTAGCAACAAGGAGATAAATTCCCGACTGAACATATTTCCCCGTGTAGTCTTTTCCATCCCAGAAAGTCTTTTTGCTTTGGGTATTCAAAGTGCGGACAAGTTCACCATTAATTGTCAAAATTTTAATTTCGGAGTCCATTGCCAAGCCATCAATTAGAAGTTGGTTGTCCTTTGGAACCACAAAAGGTTGTGGCGAGACTTTAATCTCGTAACTCGGCGAAGGTTGGACTATCATTGTTGTGGCAATTGCCAGTCCTTTGGTAGTGCCGAAATAAAAGTCNCCTGTTTTGGGGTTCGATGTGATGTATAGAACTTCATTGGATGGGAGNAAGGAGTTATCGGTAGTGTAGTTTGCCAGAATTTCGGAACCATCGGAAGAGACAACAAAGACTCCGTTGTTTGTGGCTATCCACTTGTTGTTCAAAGCGTCCACGTAAATCGAGTTGATAAAATAATCGGAGAGNAATTTCAATTTTTTGACAACAGGAGCGGAATTCGACAGGACTGCATTTGGNTTGAGTATCAGGAAAAGCCCCGACCCTGTTCCACACCAGATATAGCCGTAATGGTCGTAGCCCATTGCAAAAATTTGATTGGACGGGAGCGAAACCATTTGAGTAAGATTTCCCGAAACATCGTCGGATGTGTCTTCCAACGAATTCCCTTCGTTGAAATAATACAAGCCAATTCCATCGGACGAAGGAATCCACTTTGTTCCGTAATCATCGATAAGCAAATTATGGTATCTTCGGTCGAACATTGGGAGAAAGCCGTAGAATTTTTCGTTTCGGTCTTTTGCAACCAGCAAATATCCATTTTTCGCTACGGAGTAGTTAATCATCCATAAAATTTTTTTGGAATTTTCGTATTGGGTTTGTTGAACAATAACCCATCCAGCATCGTTGCCTATACCTGTCAAAGGAGAATTAGTCTGGTCGTATCTTTGGAATTNGAATGTGTCGGCAGAAGGGAAAATTTTAAGCAAACCACGACTTGCACTGCTACAAAATGCAGTATCCTCGACGCANGTTACTTTCATATAGTAATTCGTTTCGATTTGGGGATATGTTTGGGTAGTGAAATTGNCCCAACGATTATTGGAAAAATGCATTATGCCTTCACCAGTTGGGTCGGTGTTNGTNGCCGACCATAATCCCCCTCGACCATCGATTGCAAGGTGTCGAAATTGATTCGAAATGGGTGAATTTGGATAAAACCTTCTTAACTGGTTGGTCGCATTGTTTTTTATAACAATTCCACC
>RCNO01000017.1 GCA_003731685.1 Bacteroidetes/Chlorobi group bacterium MS-B_bin-24 | reverse complement strand
ACTGCTCAACTTTTTTAGTTAATTCTTTCATCCCTGCAACCTATTATTTTTGTTAAAATTACAAAAAATTAAATCTTTTAATTGCATATTTCGGGTTTAAGTATATGGGTTACAGCCCTTTGATGATTTCCAGATATCGGATGTTTCGAAAACATCCGATGTCTTTTTTGGTCAGGGGCTTCAACCTAATTGCTTGCTGGAATATTCAGTCATCCATTGTTAAAATAGAGTTCCATCAAATTAGTGGGCGTCAGACATTGGATGTTTTAAAACACATCCAATGTCTTTCCAGATTGAACACAGGTTTGTAACTCTTTGCAGATTTCCGGAAATCGGATGTTTCAAAAACATCCGATGTCTTTTTTGTTTATGTTCCTCTCTTTTAGGTTTTGCACAGCAAACTATACCAATCTCCGCTTGCGGAGAATGTCCAGCAATGCTTTTCGGGCACGGAAAAGATGTGCTTTGACAGTTCCAACAGGTATGCCAAGTCGTTCGGCAATTTCGTTATATTCAAGCTCTTCGAAATGCCTAAGTTCAATCACAATTCGGTACTTTTCGGGCAAAAGGGAAAGTGCAGCGTTCAGCGACTGCCGTTGCTCCTCGTCCAGAATCATTTTGTCTGCTTCGTCGCCAAGGGCGGGAAAGTCCATTTGGTGCTCGCTTTCGGAGCGGGGAAAGGGCTGTTCGATAGAAATTGTTTGCACACGTCTTTTTCGCAAAAAATCTATGCAAAGGTTCGATGCAATTTTGAAAAGCCAAGAGTGAAACGCAAATTCTTTTTTATAGTATCGAAGATTATTGTATGCACGGATAAATGTTTCCTGCACGATATCCTCGACATCGTCAGTATTTCGAACCATCTTGCTAATCAAGTGGGAAAGAGGCTTTTTGTATTTTCGCTCGAGCTTTTCGAACAAATCTTTATTGCCTCCGAGTATTTGCTGGACTATTTCGTAATCCTCGGCAGGATTAAAATACCCGGAGTCGGCAATATTCATCAAAATCTATCGATTTATTTCAAGAATTTCCAGTTGGGTTTTTCCCGCAGGAGCAGTAAATTCAACAACATCACCAACTTTCTTGCCCATCAACGACTTGCCGATTGGAGAGGTGACAGAAATCTTCCCTCGTTCGAAATCTGCCTCCTCGGGGCTTACCAATATGTATTCAAAAATCTTGTTGGTCTTCAAATTTTTTACTTTAACACGGGATAGGATATACACTTTATCATTGGGGAGCTCTTCGGGTCTAATCACCTGGGCTTTCATCAAAGTCTCCTCGAGCTTGGCTATTCGCATCTCGAGCAGTTCCTGCTGGTGTTTTGCAGCGTCGTATTCAGCATTTTCGGACAAATCGCCGTGCGAGCGTGCCTCGGCTATCTTTTGGGCGACTTCCTTGCGCCCCTTCGTCTTTAATTCAATTAACTCATTTTGCAATTCTAAAAATCTTTCCTCTGTTAGATAAACTGTATCTGCCATAATTTTCCAGTGATTATAAAAAAATATTCCATCGATAAGGTAAAAATAACTGACGGAAGACCACTCGGTTTATTATATTTTCAATGGGCATCGAACCAACTTTCGCCTATTCCAATATCAACAACAACGGGAACCTCGCCCAAACTCAAAGCATTCTGCATACGTTCCTTGACAATTTCCTTAACCGTTTCAATCTCGTATTGGGTGACTTCGAAGAGCAGTTCGTCGTGTATCTGTAAAATCATCATCGAGCGGAGTCGAAACTTTTCGAAATCCCTGCCTATGTTAATCATTGCGATTTTCATCATATCCGAAGCAGTCCCTTGAATAGGCAAATTTATTGCTGCACGCTCGTCGGCTGAACGCAGATTCTTGTTCATACTATTAATGTTCGGGAAATATCGCCTGCGCCCGCACAAAGTTTCTGCATAGCCCTTTTTTTGCGTTTTCGAAATGGTCTCTTCGACATATTTCTTAATCCCGGGATACTTCGCCAAGTAGTTGTCGATGATTTTCTGTGCCTCGGTTCGACCAATACCCAATCGTTGGGAAAGACCATAAGCTCCAAGTCCATAAAGAATACCGAAGTTCACAGTTTTTGCAACACGTCGCATATCGGAATCGATAGCATCGATAGGCTTGTCGAAAAGCAAAGAAGCAGTTGCCGAGTGGATGTCCAGCCCTTGCTTGAATGCTCGAATCAGGTTTTCGTCGCCCGAAATATAAGCAATTATGCGAAGTTCAATCTGGGAATAATCGGCAGAAAGAATCACCCAACCGCTTTTTTGAGGCACAAATGCTTTACGTATTTCTTTCCCAAATTCCCCGCGGACGGGAATGTTTTGCAAATTTGGGTCGGTCGATGATAATCTCCCCGTGCTCGTAATCGTTTGATTAAATGTTGAATGAATTCGACCCGTGGCAGGGTTTATCCATTGCGGCAGGGAATCGACATAAGTCGAAAGCAACTTTGTCATTTGCCGATAATCGAGTATATATTTTGCAATTGGATAACTCGCAGCCAGTTGCGAAAGAACATTGACATCGGTGCTGTATCCTGTTTTTGTTTTAGCAATGACAGGAAGTTGAAGTTTTTCGAAGAGAACTTGCCCAAGCTGCTTTGGCGAATCCAAGTTGAAGCGAGGTCCCGCCTCGGCAAAGATTTTTTCCCGTAATGCCTGAACCTCCTCGTTGAGTAATTTCGAAATCGAGTTTAGAATCTCGGTGCTAACGAAAACACCGTTGAATTCCATATCGCGAAGTACTTTGATGAGAGGAAATTCAATCTCTTCGGCAAGTTTGAGTAAATTTTCTTTCACCAACTGCTCTTTCAAAATGTGTGTAAGTTGCCAAGCAAGGTCAGCATCTTCGCAAGCGTAATCCGAGATTGCTTCGGGCGGGAGTTCTCGCATCGAAATTTGATTTGCCCTCCGCTCGCCGATTACACTCGTTATAGAAATTGGCGTGTAATTCAGCCAACGCTTTGCAAGTGCATCCAAATTATGCTGTTCGTCGGGGTTCAGGACATAGCTGGCGACCATCGTGTCGAACGAAATCGGATGCAAATCAACCCCATAGCGCCTTAAAATGTATGCATCGAACTTTACGTTTTGCCCAAACTTTTGAATTTCTGGATTTTCCAGAACCGGCTTCAAGTTGGAAAGAACAAAATGAACTGGGAAGCCACGTTGTGGCTCGTAATTTTCGAAGAACAAGCCTTTTGCTTCTTTGTTCTCATCTGTCTGTTGCGAAAAAAGACCAAAATTTTCAGTGTTTTCAGTCTTCTCGGCAAAAGCGGAAACATCCTCTGCTTTGCCAAAAACAGGAATATAATAAGCTTCGTTGTTGCAAAACGAAACAGAAATTCCAACCAATTCGCAAGTTTGTTTGTCGAGCGAACTCGTTTCGGTATCAATAGCAAAGGCTGGGACATTTTTCAATTTCTCGCAAAGCGTTAGCAACTTGTCTTTGGTATCAATCAAATTGTAATGTTTTGTTTCATTTTTTATGGTGGAAGTTAACTCAGAAGTGAATGTTTCGGACACAGCAGTTTGATTTGAGCCAAAAATTTTTGTCAAATATCTTTCTTTCAGAGTTTTAAAATCGAGCAGGGTGAAAAGTTCTTCCAACTTTTTGAAATCGGGTTCTGTGAATTTAAACTCAGAGACATCAAAGTCTATATTTGCATTGGTTTCGATTGTAACCAGTTTTTTCGAAAGGAATGCATTTTCTTTGTTCTCGAACAGTTTTTTGCGAAGACTTTCTTTTTCAATCTTGTCGAGATTTTCGTAAAGATTTTCGAGAGTGTGGAATTGTTGAATGAGCGGGATAGCAGTCTTTTCGCCAATTCCCAACACTCCGGGAACATTGTCCACCGAATCTCCAACAATAGCAAGGACATCGACAACGCTTTCGGGTGGAACTCCAAATTTTTCGGCGACCTTATCTTTCGTTATCACTTCGAAGCCTTCGGAAATGTTTTTCGCTGTTTTGTAAAGTATGATGTTTTCGTCTACCAATTGGAAGTAGTCCTTGTCGTTTGTGATGCAAATCACTTTCCAACCTTGGCTGGCAAGCTTTCGAGCGAGAGTGCCAATTACATCGTCCGCCTCCAAACCGGGAATTTCAATCCTCTTTATTTTTAGTGCATCCAAAAGTTGTTTGATGCGTTCGAGTTGGGGGACAAGGTCTTCGGGGAATGCTTCCCGATTCGCTTTATATTCTTTGAATATCTCGTGGCGAAAAGTAGGCTCACGAGTATCGAACGCAACTGCGATGTATTCGGGCTTTTCGCTTTCGAGCAGACTCGCCAAAATGTTTGCAAACGCAAACACTGCAAAGGTCGGCTCCTGAGTTATCGACGACTTCAGCGTCGAACGGCTCATTGCATGATATGCTCGGAACACCACAGACATCCCATCGATGAGATAAATCCTTTTTTCACCTTCGTTTTTGTCTTTATTATCCACTTTGCTACTCAAAAATCAATCCCACACCATTCAAAATTAAAAAACTCATCGGAAACATTATTTCGGAATAATCAAAAATTTGAGAGAGGAAAAAGAAATAGTGCATTATTCATACGGACTTCCGATTTTTCAAACATTCTTTTATTTCCTTCGAGCATCTTTTAGTAAACCTTTAGATTTTGGTAAGAATACATTTTGTTTAATTGGAAAATATTCATAAATTTTTATAAGTTTTTAGAAATTTTTGGGAGGTAAAAATGAAAAGAGTGTTGATAACTATTGTTCTTTTTGCCATCCTATTTTCGAAAAATATTTTTGCCCAGAATTTGGAAATCGACACGGTTTGGGTGAAAAAGTTAACAAAGGTAGTTGGGCAAGGTTTTCCCCTACTGGAAAGTATTATTATATTTACCAACCGAATGGAGAAATTTTATTCTACAATTTTGAAAGCGATGAACTTATTGGAAAGTTAACTCTAGGGTCTGGAGAAATATTTTTCCCTGAGAACGACGATTCATTTTTCCGTTCGTTCAAGATTTTCGACACTAAAACTTTGCAAGTAATTGATTCAGTTGAAACTGGAAACATTCGTTATGCAGCTCTTAACACATCGAGGAATAAAAAATATCTTTTGGCAACATTTGTTAAAGACACAACTTGGGATTATTATAAAGGACTTTGGGGCTTTCGAATCTGGGATCTACAAAGTAAAACAATATTAAAAACCGTAATGACCCAAGAATATCAGGATGGTGGTGGTGGTACTGCCTGGAACTCTTTAGGACCAATTTTTATGTTTAATGATTCTATTATTTACATACATTATTCTTATTCGGCTTCTTATGGTTATGGTTATTTTCCTAAGAGTGAGCGCGAGTTTGGCAAATTCACCTACAACCTAATTTCTAATCAACTAAACAAAGGTTGGTTTATTTCTCGCCGTGCTTCCACAATTGAATGTTACTCATTCATCTATACCTACTCCAACACTGGTTCTAAGTTTGCTTTATGTTACTCTTTACGTTGTGGTTATCAAGAAAACTACTCATAATTGGTATTATGAAGATATATATGGCTTTGAAGTGTACAGCTCGAAACAAACTTTTTCTTGGGAAAATTTAAGTAGGAAACGGCCATATCCAAATTTCTTTATTTTTACTTATGATGAAAATTATCTTGTGATAAACGACCCGCTGGAGGTCATTAATCTTAATACTTTCGAATTGATTAGTCCCAAGGACACTCTAAAACCTTGGGGCTTCGACATCAGTCCTGATGATAAATATCTTCTTGCATATTACGACTCTACCCTTGTTCTTTATAAACTCAACCTACCGAAAGTGATTGTAGTCGAAGAGAAAGATTCTTTGGTAAATGACAATATTTTCCCAAACCCTGCAACCAATTATTCAACCGTTAAAATATCTTCGCCTAAACCACAAATTGCTACTCTTTCCGTAACTAATCTGCTTGGAATGAAACTTATGAGCCAAACATTTTCGCTTGGCGAAGGTGAAAATCAAATAAGCATAAATCTCTCGGATTTTCCTAATGGAATTTACTTGGTAAACGTATTCGCTGGCAACCAGAACCAAATTCTCAAGCTGATTGTAAACAAGTAAAATTGCCCGAGCATTAAAATTTAGTAAGTTATTTATTCACAATAAGCTTAAAAAGCGAGTGTTGTCTTCCACTCTGCAAAGACATCGGATGTTTTTGAAACATCCGATGTCTGGTTATGTGCGATAGCCCCTTGCCAAAGGTGATTGGGCTGTTCCCCTTGCTTTTGGTTTACATTCTTAAGATTCTCTTTGCCTTTTGCATTCAATACGATTTAATTAGTTTTTGAACAGATAATTGAAAAGTTTTGAAAAATTTTTTTTAGAACTAAAATAAAAAATTTAAACGAACGTTTGATTAATTTGTTTTTTTTTAAACAAACGATTGTTTGACTTTTTTGAGGTGGAATGGAAAATCAAATAATTGAGGGAAAAGAGCCAAAGGAAAGGATTTTGAACGCTGCTGCAAGCCTTTTTGCTTCGAAGGGCTATGCTGCTGTTGGCGTTCGCGAAATTGCTGACCTTGCTCAGGTCAATGTTTCGATGATTTCCTATTACTTTAATGGGAAATTTGGCATATTGAAAGAAATCATCCTTCGCTATTTTCAGGAAGTTCGGCAAATCTACGAGCAGACTTGGGCAAAAAATCTTCCCCCCGAGGATGCTTTAAGAACAATTGTCAGCGAGCTTGTAAATTTAATTAAAAACAAAACCATCTTCTGTAAAGTTGCTATAACCGAGATGCCATTCAACCTTCCCGAATTTAGCGATTTCAAAGCCGAAGTCGTTCGCTTGCACATCGATTACATCAAACAGGGATTGAAGTTGATTGAACTTTTTGTAGATGACCCGAAATATGGTTCGATTATTACGCCAGCGATGATTTCTTTGATTTTTTCACATTTTCTCTTCGGGCCGCTGATTAAAAAAGTCTGGTCGGTCGAAACCGACGATGAATATTACGACCTTTATGCCAAAACAATTTCAACATTAATGTTGGAAGGAATTATGGGAATAAAAAAATTGATTGAACAAAATAATCAAGGAGAACAAAAATGAAGAGGATTTTGCTTTTGATTGCTCTTTTTTCGCTTCCTGCGATACTATTTGCACAGAGCAGTTATCAATTGACAATCGACAATGCGGTCGATATGGCTTTGAAGAATGCAAAAAGCCTGAAGCTCGCTGAATCGAAAATCACTGCTGCCCAAGCGCGAACAAACGAAGCAAATGCACAACTCTATCCCACTTTGCGTCTTGTATCGGGCTACGCTCGTTTAAGCGAAGTTGAGCCTTTCAAAATTAATTTTCAGGGCAGAGAATTCGAGGTTTCGCCAACCATTTTGAATAACTACCAGATTCGTTTAGGTCTGCAATATCCTATCTTTACAGGGTTCCGACTCGAAAACAATGCCAAGATGATGGAACTTAATACAAAAGCAAGCCAAGAGGATTACGAAACTGAACGGGCTAAAACGATTTTTGATGTCAAAAATGCTTATTGGTCGATTAAGAATTTGGAACTTTCTTTGCAAAGCTTGCAGGAAAACATTCGCCAAGTTCAAGCACATCTTCAAGATATTGAAAATTTCTACAAAAACGGATTGACAACAGAAAACGAAGTTCTGAAAGTTAAAGTTCAACTTTCGAATTTGGAATTAACAAAAATAGATTTAGAAAACGCAATTCGGATTGGGAAAATTAACTTATGCATTCTTCTTGGATTGCCAACTCAAACGGAATTGGTTCTAATATCACAGCCTGAATTTCAGGAAAAAGAATTTTCCGATTTAAACAAACTACTGGAAACCGCATACAAGCAAAGGCCTGAACTTCTTGCGTTAACTTTTCGGAAAGAGGCTTCGCAAAAGGTAATTTCTATGGCTAAAAGCGGTTGGTTGCCTCAAATATCTTTCTCGGCAAACTACCAATACAATAGGCCTAACCAAAGGCTGATGCCCGCCCAGGATAAATTCTATGGGACTTGGGATATTGGATTCACGATTTCGTATGATATCTGGAATTGGATGACTACAAAATATCAAACTCAACAGGCGGAGGAAAGCTATCGGCAAGCTGAAATTTCCTACCAGCAGTTGAAAGATGCAATCAATATGGAGGTTTCGCAGAATTACTTCGCTTTTATCAAAGCAAAAGAAAAAATAAATGTGGCAAAGCAATCTGTTCAACAAGCCGAAGAGAACTATCGCGTCACAAACGAGAAGTTCAAAAATGGCGTGGTTTCGAGCTCCGAACTTTTGGATGCCGAAGTTGCTTTGCTCAATGCTAAAGTTGCATACAACAACTCAATTCTTGAATATGAAATAGCAAAAATCAAATTGGAAAAATCAATTAATAATTTCGGTAAATAAAAAGAAAGGGTAAAAAATGAAAAGTAGAAAGAAAATCACAACACTTATTATTGCTTTTCTGATTATCATTGCTTCGGTTGGGCTTTTGCTCAACAATAGGAGCAAATTCCAAGCAAAGGCAAAGAAAAACGTGATATTGACAACATTTCCAGTCAATGTCGCTCGCGTAGCGTTCGAAGAGATAAACTTAACGCTGGAATATACAGGCAATGTATTGCCCAATGCCGAAGTTAGTATAGCTTCGGAAGCCAGCGGGAAAGTCGTTGCGGTCAATGCAAATCTTGGGGATTTTGTTTCGAAGGGGGCAGTTTTAATTAAACTTGATGACGAGATGAAGCTTGCAAATCTACAAACTGCTGAGGCGAACTACCAGAAAGCCAAGCGCGATTTGGAGCGATACGAGAAGCTTTATGCCGAGAAATCTGCCCCAGAGTCGCAACTTGACCAATTTAAATTTTTATATGAAACAGCAGAAGCACAATATAAAATCGCAAAGAAGCAAGTCGAGGATACAAAAATTCGAGCCCCATTTTCGGGTTTTGTAACTTCTAAATCCGTAGAAGTTGGGGCAGTCGTTTCGTCCGGCACGCCGCTAATGAATCTTGTCGATATTTCTACTGTGAAAGTAAGAATCCAAGTCCCCGAAAAGGACATAATGAAGATTAAGAAAGGCGATATGGTCGAAATCACATCGGACATACTTCCGGGCGAGAAAATGTTTGGCACTATTCAAAGCATAGGATATAAAGCGGACGAGGGGAAAACCTATCCTGTGGAGATATTTGTCCGAAACAAGAACAATTTGTTGAAAGCTGGAATGTTTGTTCGAGTGAAGATTCCGTCGGCAATTCGGGGACGAACTTTGCTAATGCCTCGCGAAGCACTCGTTGGCAGTTATCAGGAACCGAAAGTTTATGTGGTCGAGAACAATGTTGCCAAACTTCGCCCGATAGTGATTGGAAGCGAAATAGGCAAAAAATTGGAGATTCTGCAAGGGCTTCGCGAAGGTGAGCTTGTCGTTGTCGAAGGTTTGATAAATCTTAAAGATGGAACACCTGTTCAAATTGTTCAATAATTAGGAGGCTAAAAATGACTGTAACAGAATTAGCGATAAAAAGACCAACACTTGTAGTTGTGTTTTTTTCGGTACTTGGAATATTAGGAATTTATGGCTTTGCCCAATTAAATTATGAGCTTCTTCCAAAACTTACAGCCCCAGTTGTAACTGTGCAAACCATCTATCCGGGAGCCTCGCCCTACGAGGTAATGAACAATGTGACCAAGCCATTGGAAGATGCTATTACTGGGATGGAGGGAATATCGAACATTCGTTCAACTTCTCGCGAAGGTGTTTCGTTCATCTTCGTCGAGCTCGAAATGAATGTCGATGTCGATAAGTCTCTGCAAGATGTTCAGCGGAGAATTAATCAAGTATCCGATTTCTTACCAAAAGAGGCAAGGAAGCCGGTAGTGTCAAAATTGGCTTTCGATGAAGTTCCTGTTCTTCGAGCCAATGTTTACAGCAAGTTGCAATCCAAAGCGTTATATCAGTTTGTCAAGGACAACATTCAGCCACTCATTTCAAAACTCGAGGGCGTCGGTTTGGTGCAATTACTAGGCGGCGAAGAACGAGAAATCCAAGTCAACATTGATATGCAAAAAGTCAAAGCTGTGGGTCTGGCCTTGAATACAATAGTTCAATCTATCGTTGCTTCGAATATTGATTTCCCAACGGGAAGCATCAAAGAGCCAGAAAATCAGTATGTGTTGAGAGTGGCAGGCAAATTCAATTCTTTGGAAGAGCTCGAAAACCACGTGGTTGCCCGAACACGCTCGGGCGGGGAAATCCGGCTTAAAGACATTGCAAATGTTCGCGATGGTATCAAGGAGATTACCAATATCAATCGTCTAAACAACATTCCTTCGTTGGGAATCTTGATTCAAAAGCAAAGCGACGCAAACACGGTCGAAGTAAGCAAACTCGTTCGCAAAGAACTTGCTCGTTTGGAAAAAGCATACAGCAACATAGGATTAAAATTCGACATTGCCCAAGACAACTCGACTTTTATTATGGATGCGGCGAATGCGGTTAAAAAGGACTTGCTACTTGCTGTGTTAATCGTTGCTTTCGTTATGTTTATCTTCCTTCACAGCATTCGCAACTCTCTAATCGTAATGGTTGCAATTCCAACCTCGCTAATTTCTACATTCTTTCTTATGTATATTTTTGGATTTACCCTGAATACTATTACCTTGCTGGCAATGTCGTTGGTTATTGGTATTCTGGTCGATGACTCAATTGTGGTTATAGAGAACATGACTCGCCATTTGGAGATGGGCGAGGACAGAATTACAGCGGCAATACGAGGACGAAACGAAATTGGCTTGGCTGCAGTTTCTATCACTTTGGTCGATGTTGTGGTCTTCTTCCCCCTTGCATTGATAACAGGTATGATTGGGAATTTCTTGCGGGAATACGCCTTGGTTGTAGTATTTTCCACTTTGATGAGCCTATTTGTTTCCTTTACTGTTACACCTTGGTTAGCCTCGAGGCTTTCGAAAGTGGAAACAAAAGAGTCGAAAGGTTTTATAAGACGATTCAGTGAGTTAACCGAGAAATTATACAGAAAGCTCGAAAACTATTATGTTTCAATCCTTGGTTGGGCTTTGAATAATGGTGGAAAGGTGATGGTTCTCGCTGGTGGGCTTCTGATTGTATCTTTGATGCTGCCCGGGATGGGGTTTGTTGGAACTGAATTTTTACCACAAGTAGACCGTGGGGAAATCATTTTTACTATTGAAACCTCGCCAGGTTCGACAATTGAGAAAACCAACGAGATTACACAAAAAGTCGAAGAACTATTGAGAAAGCAACCAGAGGTTGTTAAAGTTTTTGCAAACGTTGGATTTTCGAGTGAGGGTTTCCTTGGACAATTCCAGAACAATACAGCACAAATAACAGCAATTCTCGTTGATAAAAATCAGCGAAATGTTTCCACCGATGAATTTGGCCAATTGATGAAAGAAAAAATAAATACAATTCCGGGGGTAAGAGTTACTGCACAGCCTGTTACTTTGTTGGGAACCAGCAGCCGAAAGCCAATTCAAATCCTCGTTAACGGGCCTAATTACGAGAGCGTATACAAGGCGGCAAACATTGTCGATAGCGTAGTTCGGACAGTAAAAGGTACAACCGATGTTCAGCTTTCGAGCGAAGAAGGCAAGCCCGAAATTCGTGTGGAAATCGATAGGGATAAAATTGCAGCCTTTGGTTTAACTATTGCGGAAGTTGGTGCTACTTTGCGAACCGCACTGACCGGGAATGACGATTCGAAATATACCGAAGGCATTGTGGACTATCCAATTCGTATACAATTGGACAAGTTCGACCGCTCAAAAGTCGAAGAAGTGCAAAATCTCCCGTTTGTTAATCGCGAAGGGAAAGTAATTCTTTTGAAGCAATTTGCTAATGTTTATCAATCGGTAGGTCCAACGAAATTGGAGCGCGAGAATCGTGCCCCAGCGATTTATGTCAACTCTTCTGTTTTTGGTCGAGCAAGCGGTGACGTCGCAAGCGAAATTCGTAAGAAGCTGGAAAATGTTAAATTGCCCCCCGGGGTAACATTCGAATTTGTTGGTGAGCAAAAAGCAATGATGGATTCATTCCGTAGCCTTTTGGTTGCTTTGTTAATCGGGAATGCTTTTGTCTACTTGATATTAGTTGCTCTGTATAATTCATATCTTTATCCGCTTGTAATTATGTTTTCTATTCCATTGGCTCTTATTGGGGCACTTTTTGGCTTGGCATTCACGATGAAAACAATAAGCCTATACTCAATTCTTGGGTTAATCACCCTTGTTGGTTTGGTTGCCAAAAACGGTATTTTGCTCGTCGATAGAACCAATTATATGAAGTTCGAGAAAGGGCTTTCAACACGCGAGGCTTTGCTCGAAGCAGGTCAAATTCGTCTCCGCCCAATATTGATGACAACCTTTTCGATGGTGTTTGGACTTTTGCCCATTGCTGTTTCGACTTCTGCTGGTTCCGAGTCGAAATCGGGTCTGGCTGTTGTAATCATCGGTGGTCTGCTGAGTTCTTTGTTCTTAACATTGGTCGTTGTTCCTGTTGTATATCAAAGATTCGATAAATGGCGCGAAGCATTCCAAAGAATCTTCAAAAAGAGAAAAGTCACCGCGGCAGAACTTCCCGATTAAAACTGAATTATTCAACGGCGGGGATACATTGGAAAGAAATGTATCCCCGCTTTTTTATTTACAACAAACGAAACTCTTTGTTCGAATAATTTCTTTATTTTCAAAAGAATTAGTAATTTTGTTTTTTTATTCTTGACAAATATGAAAAAACTTTTGCACGGGAAAGAGCATTTCCTTCAAAAGAAGGCAAACCTGCTTCGTTGGTATCGCCTTCCCAAAACACGTGCATTAAAGATAATTCTATTTAAGCATTATACCACCGACGCCCCGATTTAACCCCTTTTGTTTTTTCCCTCTATTTATTTTATTTTGTTTAACTAATTAGGTTAATTATGAAAAAAGATTTTTTCGAAGTAACGGATTTTACGACCGAAGAAATTCTTGGCATTTTCGATTTAGCGAAGAAAATGAAAGAAAAGCCATCGGATTACTACGAGGCGCTTCGCTACAAAACGCTGGCTTTGATTTTCGAAAAGCCTTCGTTGCGAACTCGAACCACTTTCGACGTTGGGATTCAGCAGTTGGGCGGGTTCTCCATTTACCTTTCGCCTGCGGAAATCAATCTTGGGAAGCGTGAGTCGGTCTTCGATGTTGCCAAAAATTTAGAGCGAATGGTCGACGGAATTATGGTGAGAACATTCGGGCACGATATTGTCGAAAATATGGCTCGCTACGCAAGGATCCCAGTTATCAATGGCTTGACCGATTTTGCCCATCCCTGCCAAGCAATGGCCGATTACTTTACAATCCTTGAAGTTAAAGGAACGATAAAAGGATTAAAAATCGTTTATGTCGGCGATGGAAACAATGTAGCCCATTCATTGATGTCCGCAGCTGGGAGATTAGGTGCCCACATTGTTGTTGCCACCCCACCGGGATTTGAGCCAAATTTGAAAGCATATTTCAACGCAACCGAGGCGGGGAAAGCCACCGGAGCCAAAATTGAGGTAACGAACGACCCCGTCGAAGCAGTTCGCGACGCAGATGTTGTTTATACCGATGTTTGGGCTTCGATGGGACAAGAAGCAGAAGCCGAGAAACGGAAGAAGATTTTTGCACCTTATCAAGTGAATGCAAAATTGTTTGCTTATGCAAAGCCCGATGCTATTTTTATGCATTGCTTGCCTGCTCATCGCGGCGAAGAAGTTACCGACGATGTGATTGATTCCCCAAATTCGGTTGTGTTCCAAGAAGCAGAGAATCGCTTGCACGTGCAAAAGGCTATTATGTATGAACTTATGAAAAATAAATAAAATGATGAACGAGAACAAAACTGCGTTAGTTGCTATTGGCGGAAATTCTTTAATCAAGACCGGCGAACGCGGAACATTGGACGAGCAGTTCCAAAATTCTGTCGAGACGGCAAAAAACATTGTTAAAATGGTTAAGAATGGATGGAAGGTTGTTATAACTCACGGGAACGGTCCACAAGTGGGTGCTGCTTTGATTCGTTCCGAGCGTGCCTCGAGCGAAGTTTACACCCATACTTTGGATATGTGTGTTGCTACAACGCAAAGCGAGATTGGTTATCTCTTGCAGAAAGCTTTTTATCAAGAGCTAAAGAAACAAAATCTCGATAATCCCGTGACGGTTGTACCGACGATGGTTGTAGTCGACCCCGCGGACCCCGCGTTTCAAAATCCAACTAAACCGATTGGACCATTTTACGACAGGAAGACTGCCGAAGAGCGAAAGAAAAAATTAGGTTGGAATATAGTCGAAGATGCAAATCGTGGATGGCGAAGAGTGGTACCATCGCCCGAGCCTCTCGATATCGTCGAAATCGAAGTTATCCGCCATCTCCTTGGTTGTGGAATTATTACTATCGCTTTGGGTGGAGGCGGTATTCCCGTTTATTTCCAAGATTCTCAAATTTTTGGGGTCGAAGCTGTAATCGACAAGGACCGCTCCTCGGCTCTTTTAGCCAATAAACTTAATGTTGATTTGTTTTTGATTAGTACAGCAACAGACTATGTGTATTTAAATTACAAAAAGCCTAATCAAAAACCATTGACAGTCATTTCGTCCGATGAGGCTGAAAAATATTACAACGAAGGGCATTTCCCCGCTGGAAGTATGGGACCCAAAATTCAATCTGCAATCAAATACTTAAGGAATGGCGGAAAGAAGGTTATCATTACATCGTATGAATTCATCGAGGAAGCACTCGAAGGAAAAGCAGGAACACAGATTTTGCCATAAATCGAGGTTAAATTATGAAAATTGAACACATTATTCAATCGCAACAGTTTACGGTGCCTTTAATTTGGGAACTTTTTAAACGAACTCGCCAGATGGAAAAAATTGTTCGGCGTGGTGGTACTCGGGATTATGAACGATACATTATGGCTTCGCTTTTTTATGCTCCATCGACAAGAACACGGTTTTCCTTCGAATCGGCAATGCTTCGACTGGGGGGAAAGGTACTTTCGACTGAACAAGCCCGCGAGTTCTCTTCCGAAATCAAGGGGGAAAGGCTCGAGGACACAATTCGCATTATTGGCAACTACTGCGATCTGATTGTACTTCGCCACCACGAAGAGGGCGGAGCCGCCCGTGCAGCCCAAGTCTCGAAAGTGCCTATAATCAACGCTGGTGATGGTTCCGGCGGTCAACATCCAACCCAAGCATTATTGGATTTATACACAATTTATAACGAACTTGGAACTCTCGATGGCTTAAAAGTTGCTCTCATCGGTGCTTTGGACAAAGGCAGAACAGCACGCTCCCTTGCCTATTTGCTCAGCAAATTCGAAAGGACGAAATTGTATTTTATCGCTCCGCCTGAGCTTCAAATCAAGCCCGATATTCTTGAACATCTCGAAGAAAAGAAAGTTGCCTATGAGCTTTTGGATTCTGTCGATAAAGTGATTTCCGAAGTTGATGTTGTTTATCAAACTCGAATCGACATCGAAAGGTTGCAGAACAAAAATATCGATTTGAGCATTTACAATATTACCCCAAATGTTTTGAGAAAAATGAAGGAGAATTCAATAATTATGCACCCGTTGCCGCGGTCGGTTGAAATCAGCCGTGATGTCGATTCCGACCCACGCGCAGCTTATTTCCGTCAGGCTGAAAATGGGTTGTTCGTTCGTATGGCTTTGATTACACTTCTTCTCGATAATGATTAAAATTCAATAAAGGAGTTAAAATGAGAACACAGGATTATATTGAATTGGAAAATCAATACGGAGCCCACAATTACCATCCTCTCGATGTTGTAATAACACGAGCCGAAGGCTGCTGGGTTTACGATGTCGAAGGCAAACGCTATCTGGATTGTCTTGCTGCTTATTCAGCAGTGAACCAAGGGCATTGTCATCCAAGGATTTTGAAAGCTTTTGTCGAGCAAGCCACAAAAGTTACGCTTACAAGCCGAGCATTTCGAAACGACCAACTTCCCTTGCTCTACAAATTATTGCACGACTTGACTGGCTACGATATGGCTTTGCCAATGAATTCCGGCGCCGAGGCAGTCGAAACTGCAATCAAAGCAGCAAGGAAATGGGGCTACAAGGTTAAAGGAATTCCCGAAAACAAAGCAGAAATCATTGCCTGCGAAAATAATTTCCACGGCAGAACCACAACGATAATTAGTTTTTCGACTGAACCGCAATATCGGGATGGTTTTGGACCTTTTACCCCGGGCTTTCAAATTGTCAAATATGGTGATATCGAGGATTTAAAGTCGAAAATAAACGAGAACACCGCTGCTTTTTTGGTTGAACCAATTCAAGGGGAAGCTGGGATTATCGTTCCGCCCGAGGGATACCTTCGCCAAGCCGAAGAGATTTGCCGGAAGAACAATGTGCTTTTCATTTGCGATGAAATTCAAAGTGGATTGGGACGTAGTGGAAAACTTTTTGCATATGAATACGAAGGCGTGCATCCCGATTTGGTAATTATTGGTAAAGCACTTTCGGGTGGATTCTATCCTGTTTCCGCTGTTTTGGGTAGCAAAGAGGTTTTAGGTGTTTTTAAACCCGGCGACCACGGCTCGACTTTCGGTGGGAATCCTCTTGCCGCTCGCGTTGCTCGAGAATCTCTTTCTGTGCTTATCGAAGAGAATATGATTGAAAACTCTGCTCGAATGGGTGAATATTTTTTAGGGAAATTGAAGCAAATTAAAAGCAAACACATTGTCGAAGTTCGAGGCAAAGGCTTGTGGATTGGTGTTGAACTCGATGGACCTGCGCGACCATATTGCGAAAGATTGAAAGACGAGGGAATACTTTGCAAAGAAACACACGACCACGTCATTCGATTTGCACCACCATTGATTATTACCAAAGAAGAAATTGATTGGGCTTTGGAGCGTATTGAAAAGGTCATCAAATCTTTTGAGTAATTATGTTCACAAACTCTTTGACATTGGAGCAAAAAATTTGTCAATTGCTGATGATAGGTTTTCGCGGAACCGAATTGAAAGACTGCCGCTGGCTCGAAGACTATCTCGAAAATGGTTTGCTTGGTGGTGTGATTCTATTCGAAAAGGACTTTGCAACCAATTCAATTAGAAACATACAAAACCCAGAACAACTTAAAAAACTTACCAAAGATTTATCGGCTGCATCGAAAATCCCGCTGTTTATCGCAATTGACCAAGAAGGAGGGAAAGTTTCGCGCCTGAACTCCCGTAATGGTTTCGAAGATTATCCATCGCACGCAGAATTAGGGCAAATTAATGATGAAAAAACTGCAAAGATTGTTTTCTCTAAAATTGCCGAAGCACTACACAATGTGGGAATAAATGTGAATTTTGCTCCCGTTGTCGATTTAGCAATCAATCCCGAAAACAAAGTTGTTGTGCAAAACAACCGTTGCTTTTCTGCCGACCCGATGGAAGTTGCAAAATTTGCACGAAATTTTATCGAGGCACACAAGGAATTCAATGTAATTTCGGTTGCCAAGCATTTTCCGGGTCACGGTTCTTCGCAACAGGATTCGCATTTCGATTGGACAGATGTCACGAATACTTGGCGTGCGTTGGAGCTTAAACCTTATGAGATTTTGAATAGGGATGCAATTTTGAACGGTGTTATGGTGGGGCATATTTACAACAAAAATTTCGACCCAAACTTTCCTGCATCGCTGTCTCACATTTGGATAGAGGAGATTTTACGCAAGCAAATAGGCTTTGGCGGTCTGGTGTTCACCGATGATTTGCAGTTGAAATCCATATCGAATAACTTTTCATTCGAGGAAGCAGTTGAACTTGCCTTGCTCGCAGGCAACGACATTCTCCTTTTTGCAAATCAAATCGATTATTCCGAAGATTTGCCCCAAAAATTTATTAAGATTGTTTTGGAACTAATAAAGCAAAATAAAATCTCAATTGAAAGGATTAACAATTCTTTCGAGCGAATTATGTATTATAAAAATCAAATTATGTTAAACTAATTGTAGAAGAGTTATGGAACAAAGGACAAGAGTTTTAATACTTGGAGCTGCTGGACGCGATTTCCACAACTTCAATGTATTTTTTAAGAACAAACCGGAATATGAAGTAGTTGGATTTACCGCTGCGCAAATTCCAAACATCGAGGGGCGACTATATCCAGCCTCTCTCGCAGGGGAACTTTACCCGAACGGCATTCCAATTTATTCCGAGAATGATTTAGAAGAGTTAATCGAAAAGTACAAAATCGACGAGTGCGTGCTTTCTTACAGCGACTTATCGTACGATACGGTTATGCATATTGGTTCGCGTGTATTAAAGGCTGGCGCCAAATTTTCGATGCTCGGTTCCAAGCAAACAATGCTGAAATCATCGAAGCCGGTTATTTCGATAACGGCTGTACGCACTGGTTGCGGGAAAAGCCAAACCACCCGTCGAGTTGTTAAGATTTTACGAGATGCAAACCTAAAAGTGGTTTCAATTCGACATCCTATGCCCTACGGCGATTTAGAAGCACAAAGAGTTCAACGCTTTGCAACCATCGAAGACCTGCATCGTTACAACTGCACCATCGAGGAGATGGAAGAATACGAACCCCATATTGCAATGGGCAGTGTAATCTATGCTGGTGTGGATTACGAGGCTATCCTTCGTCAAGCCGAACAAGAAGCCGATGTCGTTGTCTGGGACGGCGGAAACAACGATATGCCATTTATCCAACCCGATTTGTCCATAGTAGTTGTCGACCCGCTTCGTCCAGGACACGAAATTTCATACTATCCCGGCGAAGTCAATTTCCGAATGGCGGATGTCATTGTAATTAATAAAATTGACTCTGCATATCCCGAGGATGTTGAATATGTTTTGGACAACATAAGGGAATACAATCCCAAAGCGAAAGTGGTGTTTGCTGCTTCGGCAATTATGGTCGAAAATCCCGAAATTATTCGCGGGAAACGAGTGCTTGCAATCGAAGACGGACCGACCTTAACTCACGGAGAGATGACTATTGGTGCCGGTGTTGTGGCGGCTCGCCGTTACGGAGCAAGCGAACTTGTTGACCCGCGACCGTACCTTGTAGGTTCGCTAATTGATACTTTCGAGAAATATCCCGAAATTGGCTCTCTGCTTCCAGCAATGGGCTACGGGAAACAACAGATGGCTGACCTCGAAGCCACAATCAACCGAACAGAATGCGATGCCATTGTGATTGGAACCCCGATTAACTTAAATCGATTTATCAAAATTAACAAACCTTCGACCCGAGTTTATTACGAATTAGCAGAGATTGGCTCGCCAAACTTGCAAGAAATTATCTCCGAATTCCTAAAACGATAAGATTTTCTATTTTGAGTTTTAATTACTCAGGACAGTTATCAAATCAACCTTCCGAAGGAACGAAATCTTCGGAAGGTTTTTTATGATTGTAGCCAGCGCTGGGGAAGAAAAAAAATCTTGTTCACTTATGCGAGATATCGGATTTTTCGCAAAAATCCGATTTCGGATGGTCGCATCAAAAAGATGCAAGCTTGGTTAAATGTTTTCAAAAGAAACTAATGATATGCGATTTCTGTGTTCCTCTGTGCCCTCTGTGGTGAAAAAACTCAAAGAACACAGAGCACCACAGGGACTACAAGCGTAATCCTTTTGAATTTTGATATTTTTAGAAACCACATTGCAAAGCACTTTTGAGCTGAAACGCATTGGATTAAACTTTGACATTAGATGTTTTTGAAAACATCTTATGTCTTTCACTAGCATCCACTTCTTCAGCCATTTTTATGAAGCAACTTGAGGCTATCGGCTTGGTGCAAAGGCTAAAAAATTTTTCGGCGGAAATGGCAGTATGGGGCTTTGCCAGTTTTGGAATAATAATCCTGATGGTATTCTTCCGCTTTCCAAAACTTTTCGAATGGTACGATTTCTGTTGCAATAGACAATCCTTTCGACTCAAGGATTTTTACAAGTTTTTCTGCTACCTTCTTTTGCTCTTCGTCCACATAAAAAATCACCGAGCGGTACTGGGTGCCAACATCTGGTCCTTGCCTATTGACTTGCGTTGGGTCGTGGATTTCGAAAAAGAAGCGAGCCAACTCCTCGTAGGAAATCTTCGTTGGGTCGAATATCACTTCGACAGTCTCGGCGTGCCCCGTGGTATCGGTACAAACCTCTTCGTAAGTAGGATTTTCAGTCTTCCCGCCAGAATAGCCAACAGTTGTTTCGACAACCCCATCTAATTCTTTAAAAAGATGTTCAACGCCCCAGAAACATCCGCCTGCAAAGTATGCCTTCGAGAGTTTATTTTCCATTGTACCACCGCAATTATTCAAAAGAAAAACAAAAAGAATAATAACTAACACCATAATGATTTATTTTTTAACCAACAACTCTTTTAACATTTCCGATATAAGTTCAATTTCTTTTGCTTCGAACTTTTCAAAAAAATGGAAATGAGCATAATTTTCACTATTTATTTTGAAATTATTTTTTAAGAAGTTGAACAACTTACTCCATTTCTGCCCGATGTAAAATGTATGCTTACGGATAATGTTCCTTTCGTAAAGAGCAAGAACAGCAGAGCATTCCAGCAAAGTTCCGCTTCCGCCCTCGAAGAAGAAGTAAACATCGCCCATATCTATTAGAAGTGTGAGTCGGTCGAGGTACGAAGGGGCAAAGATTCGTTTGGTCAAGAATTTATTTGGCTCACGTTTTGAATTTTCCAGAACTACTCCGATGCGTTCTACCGCGAATTTAGAGGCTCCGCGAGCGCTTGCTTCCATCACGCCAGCATAGCCGCCATTTACAATATCAAAACCCATTGCACCAAGCAATTCTCCCAATTTCACTGCCGACTTGTACTTTTTGGTTTTTGGGCTACACCTGCCGTCGCCAAAGATTACTGCTTTTGGGATATTGTTTAAAAATGTTTTATGAACAATTCGTAAAATTGTAATTTAAATAAATTGATAAAATGAAAATTAGCGTTATTATTGTTACACATAACCGAAAAGAGGACTTGATAAATTCGATTCCACACTATTTGAATCAAACTTACCCAAACAAGGAAATAATCGTAGTCGATAACGCTTCTACCGATGGCACAAAAGAGGAGATACCGAAGCTTTTCCCGCAGGTAAAATATTACTGGCTGCCCGAGAATTTCGACATTCGTTCAATTAATCTTGGGGTGTATTGGTCCGATGGGGATATTATCTGGCGTTGCGATAGTGATTCATATCCTTTAACACCTGACACATTCGAAAAGGTAGTTGAAATTTTTCGAAAGCACCCGGAAATTCATATCATAGCCACTCAGGAAGTCGAAAAAGATACATTCGAGCTTCGCTGGGATTGGTATCCATACCCAGTTGACAAGTACAATGTCCCCGACGAAGGTTACCCTGCAAATGGCTTTGTCGGGACAGGTGCAGCAATTCGGCGGGTGGTGTTCGATACCATTGGTGGCTTTTCGGGATTTGGCTACGAAGAATTTGAATTCAGTGCCCGTGCAATTATCGCCGGTTTCGAAGTTCGCTATTTTCCAAACATTCGGGTTGTCCACGAAGCCAGTCCAAGAGCCCGCAATCGTGTCCACCGCTGGCTCTGCTCCTATGAGCAATACACTAGGTTTTCGTGGAAATTTTTTCCATTTTGGCGGGCGTTGGGCAGAACATTTTGCATTTTGGCTTTTCAATTTGTTGAGGGTCTTTACCGTCGGTTCAGTCCGCTTGTCCTCCTCGAAGGCTTTTTACTTGTTCTGACAACAATGCTAAAGACAAGGAGAACAGAGCGAACCGTTGCCCCGCCAGAAAAGTTGAGAAAAATAACTATGGGAAAATCTTTCTTCGCTTACCAGTTCAAATTGTATAAGCATTTACTACAAATTAAAATAAACAGAGAGAAAAGAAGCAGAAGATGAAGATTTTGCAAATCTCGCCGCAATTTCCTTATCCGCTCGACAGCGGCGGAAGAATTGGAATTTTCAACATTGTTAAGCAGTTGTCAGCTTTCGGTGCGGAGGTTTTTTTTGTTGCTTTTACCAAAACAAAAGTTCCGAATGAATTTGTCGAATACTTCCGAAGTTTTTGCCATCCCTTTGTAATTCATTTGGATACAAGAAATACATTTCCAAGACTTTTGAAGTATTTTCTATTGAATAAACCAGTTTTAACCGAAAAGTTTTACCGCCCCAAAGCAAAAAATTCTTTGCAGGACATCATAAAAAACATCGATTTCGATTTAATCCATCTTGACCATACCAATACTTTTTCTATTGGGAAATGGCTGAACGAGAAGACAGGCAAGCCATTAGGCTTGCGACTCCACAACATTGAATGGGTATTGTGGGAACGATTGTTGAAGAAGCAAGTACCACTATCGCCGCAATGGTTATTCTTGAAGCAACAGACCCGTTTGCTTCGGGAAAAAGAACGGCAGGCAATAGCCACTGCAAAGGTCTCGTTCACTTGCACCGATTACGACCGCTCTCTGGCATTGGGGTTAGTGCCAAATGCAAATGTGCTTGTAGCCTCGCCCGGCGTGGATTTAAGCTTGTTCCGTCCCGACCCAAAAGTGGAACGCAATCCAAAGGAAATTATCATAGTTTCGACTTTCGATTGGTTGCCAAATATTTCGGGGTTGAAATGGTTTCTCGAAAAAGTCCTTCCACTAATTGTTGAAAAAATGCCCGATGCTTTTGTTTCAATAATTGGGAAAAATCCACCCGACTTCCTCCGAGATTACAAAAAAGTCAATGTTTTGGGCTATGTCGAAGATATTAAGCCCTATTATAATCGGGGGAATATTTTAGTTGTTCCACTATTTGTTGGAAGCGGTGTTCGTATCAAAATTCTCGAAGCAATGGCTATGGAGCTACCGGTGGTTTCGACAAGCATAGGAGCCGAAGGAATTCCCATCGCTCCCGATAGTGGTATATTGATTGCAAACGAACCTGAACAATTCGCAAACAGCGTACTTGAATTATTGAACAAACCCGAAAAAGCCAGACAACTTGGTTCGAACGCCCGAAATTTTGTGCAAAAGCATTTCAGCGTCGAGTCCAGCATTGCAATTATGTTCAACGAATATAAGAGAATAATCGAAGAAAGTTCGAAAAGTGGCGAGAAGGATAAATGACAGCAACAATGCTGTACAATAGAATTATCATTGGTAATTACTCGATACAATTCACCCTATATTTGAACCACCATAATTTGCTCTATTGCGGGGTCAATTTATGAATTCCCCATAAAAAACATATCATCATACCCTACAAAACAAATCCTCATAGAATGTAGCATCAGGGACAAACACATAGGAACAAAGGGCGAATACGGAGGTTCGCCCCTACAAGTATATTTCAGACATCGGATGTTTCGCAAACATCCTATGTCTTTTTGCAACAAATACCGTTTGGGTCACGAACGATGGTTTGTGATTATAAAATCTTGTGTGGGCAAATAATTATTTGCCCCCTACGAACTTACAGCCCGCCGCGCCAGTAGCTTCGGTCGAGGCTTCGGTATTGGATTGCCTCGCTGATGTGTTGTGGCTGTATTGTTTCGGAGTTGTCCAAGTCGGCAATAGTTCGTGCTACTTTAAGAATTTTGTCGTAGGCGCGGGCAGAAAGTCCCATTTTGTTCATTGCAATCTTCAAGATTTCTTGGGAACGGGTGTCGAGAATGCAATATTTACGAATTTCTTTAGAACCCATATCTGCATTTTTGTAAACATTTTTCTTACCGCGGAACCTTTCTGCTTGGATTTGTCGGGCTTTGACAACTCTTTGCCTAATTTGTGCAGAAGTTTCTCCGCTCGATTGTGCCGTCAACTCTTGGTATTTCACAGCCTGAACTTCGATGTGAATATCGATTCGGTCGAGCAAGGGTCCGGAAATTTTGGACTGATATTTCTGAATTTGTGCTGGGGTGCATGTGCATTCTTGGTAAGGATTCCCGTAGTTCCCGCAAGGACAGGGATTCATCGAGCAAACAAGCATAAAGTTTGCAGGATATTCGATTGTCATCTTTGTTCGCGAGATGCAGATTTTTTTGTCTTCCAGTGGTTGGCGAAGGACTTCCAAAACATTTCGAGCGAATTCGGGCAACTCGTCGAGAAAAAGAACGCCGTGATGAGCGAGCGAAATTTCCCCGGGCTTGATTTTGTTCATACCGCCGCCAACCAGCGCCGCGTCGCTAATTGTATGATGAGGAGCCCGGAATGGTCTGACGGTAATCAAAGCTTCGTTGCTTTCCAAAAGACCTGCAACCGAGTGGATTTTGGTGGTTTCCAAAGCCTCTTCCAAAGTCAAAGGGGGAAGTATGGTGGGAATTCGCTTCGCCAGCATAGTTTTGCCCGAACCCGGTGGACCTATCATCAAAATGTTGTGTCCACCTGCGGCTGCAACCTCCAATGCCCTTTTAACATTTTGTTGACCCTTGACATCGGAGAAATCGAGCGTGTAGTTGCTTTGGTTTTCTTCGAAGATTTTGTATTTATCGACGATTCTCGGCTCAATTTTTTCGTTCCTGTTTAAAAAATTAACCGCTTGGGTAAGGGTCTGAATCGGAATAATATCAATTCCATCGACGAGTGCAGCCTCGTTGGCATTCGACTCTGGAAGCACAACTGCTTTGAAGCCCAGCTTTTTCGCTTCGAAAGCAATTGGTAAGGCGCCGTGGATGGGACGCAGGCTTCCTTCGAGCGAAAGTTCGCCAAGGAAAAGCATTCCTTCGGTAGATTCAACAGGAACAATGCCAAGACTTGCCAAAATCCCTAGGGCAATGGGTAAATCGAAACTGCTACCTTCTTTTCGGATATCGGCAGGGGCAAGATTAATAGTTATCTTCTTGGGTGGGAAAGGAATCCCGCTATTTTTGATTGCTGCTGTAACACGCTCCTTCGACTCCTTAACAGCGGAATCGGGCAGACCAACTATGATGAAATTTGGCAGGGCATTGTCCAAATGTGTTTCAATATCAATTATAAAAGCATTAATTCCCAGAACACTTGCCGATTGGATTTTAGAATACATAGAGACTTAATTTTTTTCAGACAAGAAATTGTAAAAGTAAAGAAGAACATCGATGTTCGAGACCAAACCTACAAGGTTTTGGTTAGAATCGACCACAGGAAGACAGTCGTATTTCTTTTTGATAAACAATTCCAAGACTTTCAAAAGACTATCTTCGGGGAAAAGCAATGGAATATTTCTATTCACAAGGTAGTCGAAATCGGAAACACGGGAAAATTCTTCCTCATCAATTTCATCCTCTGGGTCGTAAATCCTTTTCCGAACATATTCATTGATTTTATTCTGGGTGATAAGCCCGACAAATTTCCCATCCTCGACAACAGGAACGTGGCGAATGTTTTCGGTCTTCATATAATCAATCACCTTTTTCAGTGGGTCATTCCAAGAAACAACAAAAAGGTCTTTCGACATTATTTCTTCAACTTTTGGTACTTTCTTCATTTTGAACTCCGAATTAAATCCATAAAGCAAAATAGCAAAAGCATATTAAAAAACCAAAACAAAATTGTGGGAAAATTTTTGATTAATTATCGGAATTTTGAAAGAAATTTTTTTAAAACGATAATATTAAGTTAAGAAATTCAAAAGCATCGGTTGTTTGCGAAAACATCGAATGTATGGAATTAATCACGAAAGACATCGGATGTTTTTGAAACATCCGATGTCTGGAAAACGCAAGTGGTTACAAAACCGTTGTTAAAGATTAAAAGTAGCAAGTATGTTAACAACAGGCAGTTGCCTCTTCACGGAATTAACAAAGCTGAAACCCTTTAACCAAAAAAAGACATCGGATGTTTTTGAAACATCCGATGTCTGGAAAATTCCCAAAGGGGTTTCAAATTCTGGTCAAAGATTAGTGGTAGCTTCGTTGCTTAGAAAACAGTTAATTGATTCTCCCCATTTTTTTTATGTTTATGCATTGTAATATGTTGAAAAATGGTAATTTTGTTTTTTTTGAGATTGGGGCTTGGGACTGAACGAACTCATCGGTAAAGAATTCAAATGTTTGGATAAAGGATTTGTCCGCCTTGTCGATATGATGGGCGACGACAGTTCCATTGTGCAAGCCGCGAGGGTTTCCTATGGCAAAGGAACAAAGACTGTGAGCGAGGACAGGAATCTGATTCGATATCTTATGCGGCATCGCCACACCTCACCCTTCGAGATGGTGGAGTATAAATTTCACATCAAACTGCCAATTTTTGTTGCGCGTCAATGGATTCGCCACCGAACTGCAAATGTCAATGAATATTCGGGGCGCTATTCGGTTATGCCCGACGAATTCTATTTGCCTTCGCCCGAAGGTGTTCGTAAGCAAAGCCGAACGAACAAACAAGGCAGAAGCGACGAGCCGATAAATATCGAAACAGCAAATGAATTTATCGAGGATTTGCAAAAAACTCAAAATTTACTTTATGAAAAATACAACTGGTATTTATCGAACGAAATAGCACGCGAGCTTGCTCGGATAAATCTGCCACTATCGACCTATACCGAGTGGTATTGGAAAATCGACCTTCACAATCTTTTCCATTTCCTTGAGTTGCGATTGCATTCCACAGCCCAGTTCGAAATTCGCGAATATGCAAAGATTATAGCCCAAATTGTGAAAGAGACTTGCCCAATTGCCTACGAAGCTTTCGAGGATTATCGCTTGAATGCGATTACTTTTTCTTCGTTGGAACAAAAAATCTTGAAAAATATGATTCAATACAAATTGCCTACCTACGAAGAAATGCTCGAGATGGGCTTGACAAAACGCGAAATCGAAGAATTTTTTGAAAAAATTTCTTTAATAAACAATCATTAACATATTGGAGGTTTTATGTTTAAAAAAATCGGTTCTTTGAGTGCTTTATTTTTTCTCTTATTTGTCGCTTTCTCTTTTGCTCAATCGGAAGAGGAAATAATTAAGAACTTCATCAAGAAGCAGAAAGAATATTCCGATATTTCCAAAATCAAGAACTTGTATATGGAATTATCAGTCAGTACGATGGGTTTCGAGGTTCCAAGCAAAATTTGGAAAAAAGGGAATAATTATCGTGCCGAGACTTCTTTTATGGGGCAGAATAGTGTTGTTGTCATTGCTGACAAAGAAGGATGGTCAATTCAAAATGGGATGACAACAGAAATCCCCGCAGACCAACTCGATATGTATCGGGCGCAAATTGCGAATCAGACGCAGGTTGGAAATTTGAAAATTTCAATGGAAGATTACGAAAAGGAAAAGGACTTAATCAAAGTTGTAGGTATGGAAAAAATCGATGGAGTGAATTGCTACCACATCCAAATCAATCCATCGAAAGATAATACTCAACAAGAAACTCCCGGACATTTTTGGTTTGACCCGAAAAATCATACATTGAAAAAAATGTCGTTTAAAACCGCTCAAAACGGTCAAGAACAGCAAGAGGAACTTCTGTTTAAAGATTATGAATTTATCAAGGGTGTGCCATTCCCCAAAAATATTGAAATTTATATGGATTCGCAAAAGAATGCCGAAATTAAATTCCAAAAAATTCTTGTAAATGAACCAATTGATGATAATTTGTTTAAAAAATAATGCAGAATTGAAAATGAAAAGGTTTTTGGTGCTTCTTTTACTGATTGGTCTTGTTTCCTGCCGAGAAAATAGCGACTCGGTGCTTCAAAAGAACATTGAGATGCGAGGCGGAACCAAAAACTTCGAGAATCTACGCTCGGTTTATATGATTTTAACCATTAGAGCTATGGGTATGGAGCTTCCTGTGAAGATGTATATTGTGCCTCCTCGAACAATGCGTACTGAAATTGCTGTTGGTGGTCAAAAGGTTGTGACCATTTTGCTTCCCGATACAGCATTGGCGATTTTGGATGGGAATTCTACTCCGTTGCCCGAGCAATCGAAAGATGAATTGCGTCGGAATTTAGAAAGTCAATTGAATTATTTCCGTTCGGAGCTTTGGGAATACCAGAAGAAGGGCGGAAAGATTGGCGATTTCACAACAGAAAAGTTCCGCGGCAAGGATGCTTTCAAATTCCGTTTGGAAAATCCCGACAAATCAGTTTCATATTTGTTTGTCGATAAAACAACCTATTTGAATTTGGGCTCTCGGAACGAAAGGATGATGCAGGGGCGGAAAATAGAGACCGAGATAGTGTATTCCGATTACCACAAGGTCGGCGGATTTATGGTTCCCTTTTTGACCGAGGTCTACCACGGGAAGGAACTATTAGCCAGCTCCCGAATTGATTCCGTCGCAGTGAACATAGCCCTTCCACCTGAGCTCTTTAGCCCTACCGCTGGGAATAATTAGGGGAAAGTTTTTTAAAATCGGATTAAAACTTAAACTCTTCAAAACATTTTTACTTTAATGAAAATTTGTAGGGGCAAATAATTATTCACCCCTACAAGATTTTAAATTATTTGGTGGCTTCACCGAAAACACTCGTTCGTGACCCTAAACCCTAACGGGGTTCATTACAAAAAGACATCGGATGTTTCGCAAACATCCGATGTCTGAAATTTACCAAATCTTATTGAAGCGGTAAGCCGCTCGTCCCTATAAGACTTCAAAAGAACTAAGTTTAATTTATTAACCATTTCCACAAGGGAAAAAATAAAATTCTTTTCCCTTCAATCTCCTGTTCAGATTCAAAATCCTCGGTAATAACAATTCCTTCATTTAACTCAAATTCGTTCATTGCTTTAATAAGAGCGCCAATTTCTCTTCTTTTCGTTTTTTCATCCAAAATATTAAAGCAAACCTGAATTAATTGTGTTACTTTTAATCCCTCTTTAATGACAAAATCTACTTCCTTGTGATATTCATCCTTCCAATAGAAAATTTCAAAGTTAGGATTATTTTGTGCCTTTCTCTTGAGTTCTAAAAATACTATATTTTCTGCTAACCTGCCCAAATTTTCGCTGAATCTAAACCCCACAGTGTTTGCCAAACCTATATCAATTGTATAAACTTTTTTCGGGCTTTTATCCTGTTCTCTAACTTTAAAAGAAAATCTTTTCAGCAGAAACAAAAGATAAGCTTCCGCGAGATGCTCAGAAAATTTTTCTATTGTATCAGTAGAGATATTTAGATGTTTTTCTAAGGAAGTAAATGTGGTTAAGTTCGCAACATTGGTAAGATAAAACCTCGACAGCGATTTCATTTGCTCAACTTTCCTTATCTTATATCTCTTTATCAAATCTTTGTTTATTACATCATCATAATATCTCATTAATATCTCTTTCTTTTCTTTGTTTAAAACAACCTCGGGGAAAGAACCAAACTCAAAATATTTTCTTAAAAGACTTTTAATTTCTACTTCCCTTACTTCAATTTCGAGTTTATTTTTGAGATTCACATCGTTAAATGATAAAAACTCTTTGAAAGAAAGTGGAAATATAGTTAAATCGATATGAAGACCTGTGAGAAGTGTTGCAAGTTCCTTGCTCAACAATTTTGCATTTGAACCAGAAACAACAATTTTCCCTTGTTTTATTTCACGCATTGTTCTAACCCATTTTTCCCATCCTTCCACCTCTTGAACCTCATCAAGAAAAATGTACGGGGTCTCTTTTGGCGACAAAAATTCCAGATATGTTTCATAAATCTTCTGCAATAGTGTTACATCCAGTTTTGGAAAGCGTGGATCCTCGAAGTTTATCATTAATATTTCGTTCCTTTCGACACCTTTATCTATAAGTCTTTTTACTGCCTGTCGCATTATGTAAGATTTTCCACTTCTCCTTGCGCCTGTTACAACACAAACCAAGCCCGTGTCTAAATATCTCAGTAATCTTTCAACATAAGGACCTCTCTCAATGCCAGTCGCAAGGTCTCTATCCCAAAAATTCCAGTCATAGAGTATTTTTATAATCTCGTTTTTCTCCATTACTTTTACCTCTATTAGTCAAAATTTTAAAATTTTGTCTAATAATATTAGACATAATTGGCAAAATTAGAAAAAATTTCTTTAAAATTCTTTTTGTTCAAAAAATTAATACATTTTGATAATTGATATCAAATTAACTTCTCCCAGAACTTAATTATCTTCTTTCAGCAATTTCCAAGATAGATTATCCCTCTCCACCCAAAGATGTGGAGTTTTTTTTGTATTTTTGTATTTTGTTAATTTGTTGGGAATTATGGGAATGGTTTTTCCTGATTTGACAAAATTGGAACTGAAGAAGCCAAAGAAAACATATAGCCTTGACTTTTGGAAAAGCGAATTTAAAAGAAGAACGGGGCTCGACCCCGAGGAATTAGTCCAAAACACCCTCGAAGGTATCGATGTCTTTCCTTTGTACACTATCGACGATTACAAACATTTTGAGCATTTGAATTTCACTGCTGGAATACCTCCATACCTGCGGGGTCCGTACCCGACAATGTATATCCAACAGCCTTGGACGATTCGCCAGTATGCTGGATTTTCCACTGCCGAGGAAAGCAACGCCTTCTACCGTCGGAATCTGGCTGCTGGGCAAAAGGGGCTTTCTGTTGCTTTCGATTTGGCAACCCACCGTGGTTACGACTCCGATAACCCACGAGTCGTTGGCGATGTTGGCAAAGCTGGCGTTGCAATCGATACTGTCGAGGATATGAAAATCCTTTTCGATGGTATTCCGCTCGACTTGATTTCCGTTTCGATGACGATGAACGGGGCAGTGTTGCCAATTATGGCTTTTTATATCGTTACTGCCGAGGAATCGGGAGTTAGTCAGGATAAACTTTCCGGCACCATACAAAACGACATCTTAAAAGAATTTATGGTTCGCAATACATACATCTACCCACCCGAGCCCTCGATGCGAATCATAACGGATATATTTGCTTACACCGCCAAATATATGCCCAAGTTCAATTCAATTTCTATCTCGGGATATCATATGCAGGAAGCAGGAGCCACTGCCGATTTGGAACTTGGCTATACTTTGGCAGATGGATTGGAATATCTGCGTGCTGGGCTGCGTGGCGGACTGAAAATCGATGACTTTGCCCCTCGCATCTCCTTTTTCTTTGGCATCGGGAAAAATTTCTTTATGGAAATCGCCAAACTTCGCGCTGCAAGACTTCTTTGGGCAAAAATTGTCAATCAGTTTAATCCGCAAAATCCTAAATCGCTGGCGCTTAGAACTCATTGCCAAACTTCGGGATGGAGTTTGACCGAGCAAGACCCATTCAACAATGTCATCAGGACTTGCATCGAAGCTTTAGCTGCGGCTTTGGGACATACTCAATCGCTCCACACTAACTCACTGGACGAGGCAATTGCTTTGCCAACGGACTTCTCCGCCCGTATCGCACGGAACACGCAACTTTATTTGCAGGAAGAAACGGGAATATGCCGAACAATCGACCCGCTCGGTGGTTCTTATTATTTGGAATATCTGACACATCAATTGGTTCATAAAGCTTGGGAACATATCCAAGAGATTGAATCGCTTGGGGGAATGGCGAAAGCAATTGAAACAGGGTTGCCCAAGTTGAAAATCGAGGAAGCAGCTGCACGACGGCAGGCTAAAATCGACTCGGGCGAGGAAATCATTATTGGTGTAAATAAAAATCGTGTTGAAGGCGAAACCCCAATACCTATTCTCGAAGTGGATAACACCGCTGTACTACAAAAACAGATTCAAAGGATTAACGAAGTGAAACAAAAGCGCGACACGAACGCAGTCGCACGTGCTTTAGATGCATTGACCGAGTGCGCTCACACGGGTAAAGGGAATCTGCTTGAATTGGCTGTGCAAGCTGCAAGAGTTCGTGCTACTTTGGGCGAGATTTCTTTTGCTTTGGAAAAAGTTTGGGGTCGGCATCAGCCCACAATTCGTTCCGTCACGGGAGTTTATAGCTCTGCTTATTCACAACGGGAGGAAATCGAAGAAGTTCGCCGTCTTGCCGACCATTTCGAAAAAGTTGCCGGCAGAAGGCCAAGAATACTTGTTGCCAAGATGGGGCAGGACGGACACGACCGCGGTGCAAAAGTTATTGCAACATCATTTGCCGATATGGGATTCGATGTCGACATTGGTCCGTTGTTCCAAACTCCCGCGGAAACTGCACGCCAAGCCGTCGAAAACGATGTGCACATTGTTGGTGTAAGCTCGCTCGCAGGAAGCCACAAGACACTTGTCCCGCAATTAATCGAAGAACTGAAAAGCTACGGCAGAGATGACATCCTCGTTGTTGTTGGGGGAGTAATTCCACCCCAAGATTATGAATTTTTGTACAAAGCAGGCGTATCGGAAATTTTCGGACCGGGAACCGTTATCCCAACCGCAGCAAAGAAGATATTGCAAACTCTACTCGAAGGTTTGGAGTAAGTTTTGAAAACAGCCGTAATCTATAAGTTTTCAATAAATTAAGAGGTTGATATTATGAAAAAAATTTTAAAGAAACCAATCACAAGCAAAAACAACCGGCGAAACGGTATTAACGAGGCTATAATAAAGAAATTACGACTTGCTTCCCTTGGTGATAATAATTACATTTACGAAATGCTCCAAAGCGACGAAAATGGTTTAACAGAGGAGATTGTAAATGAACGCTTGGAAATTTACGGACCCAATGAAATACAACACACCAAAGCCCCTGCTTGGTACATTCAATTGCTGGATTCATTTGCTAATCCTTTTAGTTATATTCTTTTAGCTATTGGTTTGGTTTCATTTATTATTGATGTAATCCTTGCAGCTCCCGGAGAAAGGGACTTCAAAACAATCATTGTGGTTTCTACGATGATCGTTTTAAGCGGTATTCTAAGATTTATACAGGAGTTTCGAAGCAATATAGCAGCCGAAAAATTAAATGCTATGGTGAAAACTACCGCCACAGTTTTAAGAAAAGAAAAAGGGAAAATAGAAATTCCAATAGAACAAATAGTACCGGGTGATATTGTATTTCTTTCCGCTGGGGATATGGTACCTGCTGATTGCAAAGTGCTGGAAAGCAAAGACCTCTTCGTCAACGAATCAATGCTTACTGGCGAATCAATGCCAGTGGAGAAATATCATTCCCCGATTCCCGACGCCGATAAGAAACAGCCAACAGAACTAAATAATTTATGCTTTATGGGTACAAATGTTGAAAGTGGGACAGCGAAAGCGATTGTTGTTACAACTGGAACTTCAACCTACTTTGGTAGCATAAGCAGTACAATCATGGACGCCGGTCCGGAAACCTCTTTCGAAAAAGGTGTCGGTTCTGTTAGTCGTTTATTAATTCGTTTTATGTTGGTTATGGTTCCAATCATATTTTTGATTAATGGCTTGTCGAAGGGTAATTGGATTGAAGCTTTTTTATTTGGAATAGCAGTAGCCGTTGGGTTAACGCCGGAAATGCTCCCAATGATTGTTACGGTGAACCTCGCAAAAGGTGCTATCAATATGAGCAAAAGGAAGGTCGTAGTTAAACGCTTGAATGCTATACAAAATTTAGGTGCAATGGATATTTTATGTACCGATAAAACGGGAACCCTTACTTTAAACAAAATAGTTCTTAAAAGACATCTTAATGTACAAGGGGAAGAAGATGATGAGGTTTTAAAATGGGCATACCTTAACAGTTACTATCAAACGGGTTTAAAAAATTTGCTCGATAAAGCCTTGCTCGAACATATTGAACTTTCCAGTGCCCTAAAAGTTGATGAGCAGTTTGAAAAAATAGATGAAATTCCATTCGACTTTAAACGCAGGCGAATGTCGGTTATTCTACGAACCAGTAATGGCAAACAATTAATGATTACGAAAGGTGCAGTTGAAGAAGTTTTGTCGGTATGCAGTCAAATGTTAGACCCGGGAAAAGACGGAGTGTTACTTACTGAAGACGATATTATTTTGCCAATAAATGAGAGTACAAAAGAAATAGTTCGAAAAGTCGCAGATAAAATGCAAAATGAAGGACTTAGAGTTCTTTTGGTTGCTATTAAAGAATTCGAAGAGAATCATCCTTTGAATTATACTGTTGAACACGAAAAAGACTTAATACTAACAGGGCTTATTGGTTTTCTCGACCCGGTTAAACCTTCTGCCAAGCCGAGTATTGAAGCATTGCAAAAATTAGGGGTAAACGTGAAAGTGTTAACTGGGGATAATGAAATTGTTACGAAAAAGATTTGTAAAGATGTTGGAATTCCTGTAAACAAAATCATTTTAGGGAAAGATTTAGACGAAATGAGCGATGAAGAACTAATTGAGAAAATAGATGAAGTTTCTGTTTTTGCAAAGTTAAATCCGATGCAAAAAGTAAGAGTTGTCAAGGCACTTCGTCATAAAGGTCATACTGTTGGTTTCTTAGGCGACGGGATTAATGATGCAGCTAGCCTCAAAGAATCTGATGTGGGAATAAGTGTTGATTCCGCTGTTGATATTGCCAAGGAAAGTGCAGATATTATTCTGCTTGAACAAGACCTTATGGTATTAAGGAAAGGGGTGATTTACGGTCGAAGAACTTTTGGAAATATAATGAAGTATTTGAAAATGACAGTGAGTAGCAATTTTGGCAATGTTCTTTCTGTTTTAGGGGCAAGTTCCTTTTTGCCTTTTTTACCTATGTTGCCGATTCAACTATTGACCCAAAATTTATTATACGACATATCCCAAACTACTATTCCTTGGGACACAGTTGATGCTGAAATTATAGAAAAACCACAAAAGTGGAATGCATCAAGTATAAAGCGTTTTATGCTTTTTTTGGGTCCAATAAGTTCTATTTTCGATTTTATAACTTTTGCTGCACTATGGTTCATATTTAAAGCAAATACTCCAGAACTTCAGTCTCTATTTCAAACGGGTTGGTTTGTCGAGGGCTTATTGTCGCAAACTCTTATTATTCATATTATTCGTACGCGTAAAATCCCTTTTATCCAAAGTTGGGCAACGGCTCCAGTACTTGCAATGACTTCCCTAATTATGCTTATTGGGATATTAATTCCTTTTTCTCCTATTGCAAATTGGCTTAAAATGCTGCAGCCACTGCCCGGGACTTATTTCCTCTTCCTAATTTTCGTATTTGTTGGTTATTTAACGCTGGCACAAATTGTCAAAAATTGGTACATACGGCGGTTTAATGAATGGTTATAGTGGTTAACAAAAAATGTAATTTTTCCTTTTCTGAATTAAATAGAACGAAAGAGATTGCTTTGAAAAGCGAAACAATAAATATTCGAGGAAGATTCAACAACTTTACCCTTCAACCTCTGACTTTTTGCTTTGCTTTTTGGGGTTTATACATTTTGTAGAATTCTTTGAGGGCTTTCCCGGTGTGGGAATCCTTGCATTGAGCAATCTTTTCCGGTGGACCGATAGCAACCACTTTCCCGCCTTCGTCTCCGCCTTCGGGTCCAAGGTCAATTACCAAGTCGGCGGAAGCTATAACGTGCAGATTGTGTTCGATGATAATGACGGTATTGCCTGCATCAACAAGTCGGTTGAGGCAAACCAATAGTTTCGATATGTCGTCCAAATGCAAACCGGTCGTGGGCTCGTCGAAAAGCAGAACCATATTCTCGGCGTCGGGCTGGTCGAGATACGAAGCAAGTTTAATCCTTTGCGATTCCCCGCCCGAGAGTGTCGTCGATGGTTGCCCAAGCCGAATATAACCCAGCCCAATGTCCTGATAAATTTGCAGTTTTTTCACGATTTGCGGCTCGTCGGCGAAAAATTCTACCGCTTCGTCGACTGTCATTTCCAGAACATCGACAACTGACTTGCCTTTGTAAAGAATATTCCGAACTTCTTTCTTGTAGCGGGTACCCTTGCACGACTCACAAACCAATTGAACATCGGGGAGAAATTGCATATCAACCGTGATAACGCCTTCGCCTTGGCAAACTTCGCAACGACCGCCGGGAATGTTGAACGAAAAATAGCCGGGTTTTAAACCGAGTTGCTTAGCGAGTTGTGTATTGGCAAAGACTTCACGAATTAAATCGAAAACTTTGGAATACGTTGCCAAAGTTGAACGACTGGATTTGCCAATCGGGTTTTGGTCAACAAGTTCGACCTTGTAGAAATAGCCATCCACATCAACTTTATCGTAAGCGGGATTGGTTGCTTCGTTGTGGATTTCGATATTATGCAAGCCTTTGTAAATCACATCATAAAGCAAAGTGCTTTTCCCCGAACCCGAAACTCCTGTGATAACAGTCATCAGTCCCAAAGGAATTTCCAAGTAGTCGATTTTAAGATTGTGTTGCTTAGCATTGTAAATCCTGATTGTACCAAGCCCCTCTTCGCGGCGAGCTTTTGGGATTTGCACTTGTTTCTGCCCCGAAAGATATTGTCCCGTGATGGAATTTTTAGCCTTCAAAAGTTCATCGTAAGTTCCTTGGAAAATAATTTGCCCGCCATTTTCGCCTGCACCGAATCCGAGGTCTAAAATCAAATCGGCACTTCGGATGATGTCGGGGTCGTGTTCGACAACAACGATTGTGTTGCCGGCGTCGCGGAGTTTGTAAAGAATTTGCAGAAGTCGGTCGGTGTCGCGAGGATGCAAGCCAATACTTGGCTCATCGAGAACGAAAAGAGTTTCGACGAGCGAAGCCCCAAGTGCATTCGCAAGATAAATTCTTTGAAGTTCACCCCCCGAAAGGGTATGGGCAAGCCGTTCGAGTGTCAAATAGTACAAGCCAATGTCAATAAGTAGCTTCAATAGCCATTTAATATGCTCAACAACCTGCCCGACCACTTTCCATTCGTAATCCGAAAGCGTAATGTTTTGGAAAAATTCGTAGAGTTTATCCAAAGACATTTTGATTAGTTGAGGTATGTTTTTGCCAGCAACAAAAACTTGGCGAGCGGAAGTCCTGATTCGTGAACCACCACAAGCACGGCAAGTTGTGAAACCACGATAACGAGCCAACATCACACGATTTTGAACTTTGTAGCTTTTTTCCTGCAAGTAACGGAAGTATTCATTTAAGCCCCAGAAGTGTTCATTTCCATTCCAAAGGAAGTCCATTTCTTCGGGGTTAAAATCCTTTATGGGCTTGTCGATGTCAATCCCACTTTTGACCGCAGCTTCGAGGATTTCGTTTAAAATATTGCCGAAAGCATTGGTTCTAAAAGGATGCAAGGCTCCTTGTCGCAAACTTCGGCTTTTGTCGGGAATAACAAGGTCTTCGTCGATATCCATCGTTCTGCCAAAGCCTTGGCAAACGGGGCAGGCACCATAAGGATTGTTGAAAGAAAACAATCTTGGCTCGGGCTCTTTGTAAATTATTTCACAGTCGGCACACTCAAAGCTTTCGCTGAATTTCTTGATTCTTTCCTTATCGGGGAAAATAAGCCAAACTCTGCCGGTGCCAAATTTGAAGGCTGTTTCGAGCGAGTCAATTATCCTGCTTTTGCTTTCCTCGTCCTTTTTGAAGACCACCCGGTCGGCAACAATGACGAAATCTTTGAAGTCAACAAATTTTTTCCCCGAAATATCTTCGATTGATACAACTTCGTGGTCTTTTAGATTGTATGCCCGCGTGAATCCCTGCTCGATAATCTGCTTAATGTAATCATCTACCCTTTTTATGCTTTCGCTAATCGGGAAAGTGATTAGCAACTTTGTGCCTTCGGGATAATTTTTTTCCAAGTAATTGTAAACAGTTTGAGGATTATCTTTTATAACTTCCTGCTTGCAATTTTTGCAGAAAGTTCGCCCAATTCGACCGAAAATCAAACGGAGATAATCGTAGATTTCCGTTAGAGTTCCAACAGTTGAACGGGGATTCTTCGATTGTGTTCTTTGTTGAATCGCAACGGCTGGGGGTATTCCCGTTATGCTTTCTACATCGGGGCGCGGCATTCTTTCCAGAAATTGCCGAGTGTATGCAGACATCGACTCGAGGAAGCGTCTTTGCCCTTCGGCATACAGTGTATCGAAAGCAAGCGAAGATTTCCCCGACCCACTCACCCCCGTAACCACAATCAACTTTTTATGTGGTATCTGTACGTCGATGTTCTTTAGATTGTGTGTAGCAGCTTTCTTTATTTCTATAAATTCTTGCATATTTTGGACTTATCTTGATTGTACCACATAGTATTCAAAAATCATAGCGAAGCTCGTTTTGTTAAATACTGCCTCAATGCTTTGTCGAAAGGTTCGTCGGTTCGAACAACATTAAAGTCAATGTTCATTTCGTAGCAGTTTTTCTTGATATAATTCACAAATTTTTCGAAAGTTTGGCGATAAACTTTTTCGTGTTGCACAGGTTGAGTTTGCAACATCTCGGATGTTTCCAAATCTTTAAAAATAACCGAACCGCTGAACCGAAAATCAATTTCCCGTGGGTCGAGCACTTGGAAAGCCACAACTTCGTGCTTTTTGTGTCGGAAATGCTTCAAAGCAGTTACAACCGAGTCGGCATCGTCGAAAAAGTCGCTGAAAACAATCACCAAGCCACGACGATGAATTTTTTCCGCAAGCTGGTTCAAAGCCTTTGCTGTTCCTGTTTTATCCGATGGGATTGTCTGGTCAATTACTTTCATCAAAGTATAAATATGCGAAGTTTTGGATTGCGGTGGAATGTAATTGACCAAGTTTTCGTCGTAAAGAGCCAAGCCAACGGCATCTCTTTGTTGCATCAAAAGATAGGCAAGCGAAGCAGCAAGGTATGCAGAGTATTCAAACTTCGAAATATTTCCTTTCGAGGCATAACGCATCGAAGCACTTTTGTCCAAAGCGATTATACAGCGAAGATTCGTTTCCTCTTCGAATTGTTTGACGTAATATTTATCTGTACGACCGTAAACTTTCCAGTCGATGTATCTAATATCGTCGCCGGGATTATATTGCCGATGCTCGGCAAATTCGACGCTAAAGCCGTGGTAAGGTGAACGATGCAATCCGGTGATAAACCCTTCGACTACCAGACGCGCCCGAAGTTCTATATTGCTTAATTGCGCAACCACATTGGGTTGCAAAAACCTTCGATAATCTTCCATCACTTACAAATTCGATCGAACTTCGTATATTGACGAAGAACTTCCGGGATTGTTATACTTCCATCTTCGGGATTGTAATAATTTTCTAAAAGAGCGACAATCAAGCGGGATGTAGCCAATCCGCTTCCGTTCAAAGTATGGACATACTCGGGCTTGTCGTTTGGTGTTCGTTTAAACCGAATGTTGGCTCGGCGCGCCTGAAAATCCTCGAAGTTGCTACAACTGGAAACCTCCAGCCATTTCTTTTCGGCTGGCGACCAGACCTCGAGGTCATAAGTTTTGGCGCTCGAAAAGCTTGTATCTCCACTACAAAGCAAAACCACCCGGTAGGGCAGATTTAACTCCTGCAAAATAGATTCGGCGTCGTGTGTTAGCAACTCCAACTCGTCGTAGGAACTTTCGGGTAGGGCGAACTTAACAAGTTCCACCTTATTGAATTGATGTACCCGAAGGAAACCACGAGTTTCTTTGCCATAACTTCCAGCTTCTCGGCGGAAGCAAGGTGTGTATGCCACAAACTTCTTTGGCAAATCATCTGCCGAAAGAACTTCGCCAGAGTAATAGTTTGTTACTGGTACTTCGGCAGTGGGAATCAAATAGAGTTCGTTTTTTTCGATATAATACATATCGTCGGCAAGTTTTGGAATTTGCCCTGTACCTATCATCGAGTTTTCGTTAACAACCAACGGGGGCAGAAGTTCTGTGTAGTTGTGTTCGTAGATGTGTTTTTCGAGCATATAGGTAATTAAAGCTCGTTCGAGAGCAGCACCTTTGCCCACATAATAAGCGAATCCAGAGCCAGTAACTTTGGCGCCCCGTTCAAAATCCAAAATGTTCAATTCCTTTGCGATTTCGAGATGCGAGGGGCGGGCTTCTTCGAGCGGGACGCCCCAAGTGCGCACAACAGGATTATCGGAAGAATCTTTCCCGGCGGGAACGCTTTCGTGCAACATATTTGGAATGCGGAGCAACTCTTGCTTGATTTTTTGTTCAATTTGGCGGAGCTCGTCGTCCATAGCCTTGATTTTATCGGAAACGAGCCTCATTTCCTCGATTTTTGCTATGGCGTCCTGCTTTTCCTTCTTCAGCCGAGCGATTTCGTTCGAAACGACATTCCTTTGGTGCTTCAACGACTCGACTTCGGCAATAATTTTTCTGCGTTCCTCATCGAGGGAAAGCAAAAGGTCTAAATCTGCATCCTCCCCTTTCAAAAGGATATTTTTGCGAACAAGCTCGGGATTCTCCCGAATAAATTTTAAATCCAACATTGGTATATGCCTAAATACAAAACTTCAAAATTACTTAAAATCGAGCAACTTTACCCCAGAAATTTTAAGGAATGAATTATTGAAAAAACAAACTGCCCCCACCTTTTTCATCATAAGTTTTTGCGAAAAAGCAAAAAATAATTGTAGGGGCAATTCACAAATCGCCCCTAAAAAACTTTCCAGATATAATGTTGCCGATGTTGCCAACATTGTAGAGGCCACCGGCCGGTAGCCCGAACGCTGTGGTCTACATCGATAACATTTTATCGGGGAAGGCTCATAGGTCTGCCCCTACGATGGTGATGATGATGGAATGTTTGTAAAATATGTTTTGTTGTAGGGGCGAATAATTATTCGCCCCTACAGGGTATTAAATTATTTGGTGGCTTGACCGAAAACCCTCGTTCGTGACCCTAATTGGAATCATCCCGAAAGACATCGGATGTTTTTGAAACATCCGATGTCTGAAAATACTTGTAGGGGCGACCGGCCAGTTGCCCCTACCTATAGGTTCCGCTTACGAAGTTCATCTTGGCAATCAAGTTATTTGTGTTGGATATGCCATTTAACATTGATATCGAGAAGATATTGATTTAATGATTTACCCGCTTGGGTGGAAAGAGTCTGGCAATCACCAACAAATTTATTTGAATTATCCCGAAATAATAATAAAATTGAAACAATACTTGTAAGTAAACAAAATTTTAGGTAATAAAGATAGATTTGTAACAACAAGATTTTTTAAACCTTCTTGTTAAAAAATCTATGCACAAACTTCGTAATTTTAAAATGGAGGGAGGCAAATCGTAAATTCTCCATGCATAATAGTTTCGAAATTAATTATTAATTTTGCATTTTATTATTTTATGAGGAAATTATGAAACCATTTGCAAATCAGACTTACTTGGATTTTTCGGACCCAAAGGTGATTGCGAAGCAAAAGAAGGCAATCGAAAAGGTTCGAAGCCAATTTGGCAAAGAGTATCCGAACTACATCGATGGTAAAGAGGTTTTCACCGAAAGGAAGACGAAATCTATTAATCCAGCCCATCCCAACGAAGTTGTTGGAATATTCCAAAAATCGGGCAAAGAAGATGCTGAAAAGGCTATTCAAGCCGCGTTGAAGGCTTTTGAGTTCTGGAAGAAAGTGCCTGCCCGCGAACGAGCCAACTACCTGTTCAAAGCGGCAGCAGAAATTCGCCGCCGTCGCTACGAAATTAATGCTTGGATGATTAGCGAAGTTGGGAAAAATTATCTCGAAGCCGATGCAGACACTTGCGAAGCAATCGACTTCCTCGAATTCTACGGACGCGAAGCCATTAGATATTCCCAAAAGCAGCCTTTAACCAAAATTAAAGGCGAAAAGAATGAATATTTCTTCATCCCGCTCGGTGTTGGTTTGGTTATTCCGCCGTGGAATTTCCCGCTGGCAATTCTGACTGGAATGACTTCTGCCGCAATTGTTACGGGGAACACCGTTGTGCTCAAACCTTCTTCCGATTCACCAATGATGGGATGGATTTTGTACGATGTATTCAAAAAAGTTGGCTTGCCCGACGGAGTTTTGAACTTCTTGGTAGCGAGCGGAGCCGAAGCGGGCGACTATCTTGTAACTCATCCCAAGACACGCTTCATCTCCTTCACTGGCTCGATGGAAGTCGGTCTGCGAATTTACGAACTGGCAGCGAAAGTCTCGCCCGGGCAAATCTGGATTAAGCGGGTAATTGCTGAAATGGGCGGAAAGGACGCTATCATCGTCGATTCCGAAGCCGATTTGGAAGAGGCTGTCAAGGGCGTGGTTGTGTCGGCTTATGGTTTCCAAGGGCAAAAGTGTTCTGCCTGCTCCCGTGCAATCGTCGATAAAAAAGTTTACGATAAGTTTGTCGAAATGCTAAAAGCAGAAGTCGAAAAAATCAAGATTGGCGACCCGAAGGATAATTACCAGATGGGACCCGTCATCAACGCCAGTGCAGAGCAGAATATCCTTTCCTATATTGAAATTGGCAAGAAAGAAGGGAAGTTATTATGCGGAGGCAACAAAGTTAAAGATTTGGATGGATATTATATCGAACCGACTGTGTTCATCGATGTTGATTCGAAGGCAAGAATTGCACAAGAAGAGATTTTCGGACCTGTTCTTGCTGTAATCAAAGCCGAAGATTTTGATGATGCTTTGCGTATTGCCAACGATACAATCTATGGCTTAACTGGTTCGGTGTATTCGATGAATCGCGAGAAATTGAACCGTGCCCGCGACGAGTTTCACGTCGGCAATCTTTATTTCAACAGGAAGTGCACCGGAGCCCTCGTCGATGTTCATCCCTTCGGAGGATTCAATATGAGCGGGACGGATTCGAAGGCTGGCGGAAGGGATTATCTCCTTCTCTTCTTGCAGGGTAAATCCGTTAGCGAAAAAATAATTAAAAAATAAAAACCTAAAAGATTCTTTATATTCAGCCTTTTTTTGATTTTCAAAGACATCGGATGTTTCGCAAGCATCCGATGTCTTGCTTTAGAAAGGCATACGATTTTTTAAAAACCTCGAATGACGAAAAAAAATCCACAAAGAGAAACAACCAGTTGTTCTGCTTAACTTTTGTGCGAAAATAGGAATTTCAACTTGTGTATGACTTTTGTTTTCTTTTTTTCTTTCGCCTCATCTCTATTATTCACGGAATTTGGCAATTGAGAATATTGTGTCTCGTCTTTCTTTGTTATGAAAAATTTGGATGTCATTTTAGGTAAAGAAAATTTAGATTTCGAGGATATACAGCAACTTCTCTCGTTAGAGGAGCCGGAGGAGATTGAATTACTTCGTCGTAAAGCTTTCGAGGTTAAGCAGGAAAATGTTGGACCGAAAATTTATCTGCGCGGGCTGATTGAATTTTCAAATTATTGTATAAATGATTGCTACTATTGTGGTATTCGCAAAAGCAATAGTTCCGTAAAAAGATATTGGCTCGATGAAGACGAAGTTGTGGAATGTGCCCGATATGCAATTAACAAAGGGTATGGTTCGATAGTTTTGCAATCGGGAGAGAGGCGGGACCAAAGATTCATTGACTTCGTATGCCGAACAGTGGAAAGAATAAAATCGGAAACAAGAAGCGAAAAACTTCCCGATGGTGCTGGAATCACGCTTTGCGTCGGTGAGCAAAGCTATTCGACATACAAACGTTTTTTCGAGGCTGGTGCCCACCGCTATCTTCTCCGCATCGAAACATCGAATCCTGAACTTTTCGCAAAAATCCATCCCGAAAGTGTTTCGTTCGCTCGCCGTTTGGAGTGCCTTTATTTTCTAAAAGATATTGGCTTTCAGGTGGGAACGGGCGTTATGATTGGTCTTCCGGGACAAACAATTGAGGATTTAGCTCGGGATATCCTTTTCTTCAAGGAAATTGACGCGGATATGATTGGAATGGGTCCCTATATTGTCCATAAACAGACGCCAATGGCTGAGTACGAAGAATACTTCCGCAAAAATAAATACAAAATTTACTTGCTTTCGTTGAAAATGATTGCAGTCACAAGGCTAGCTCTGAAAGATGTAAACATTGCATCCACGACAGCGTTGCAAGCATTGTATCCGTTCGGACGAGAAGAAGGTTTCCGCTTTGGTGCAAATGTTGTTATGCCCCTTTTAACGCCCGGTCAATACCGACGCGAATATGTGCTTTACGAAGGCAAGCCTTGTATCGACGAGTTCACCAACGACTGCGGAGAATGTTTAATCCGGCGAATCACTAATTTGGGAATGGAGCTTGGATTGAACGAATGGGGCGATTCTTTGCACTTCAGAAAAAGAAAGAGTGAGAAATAAAGATTTTGTAGGGGCAATTTATGAATTGCCCCTACGAAACTTTTTTGATTTCTACGCGGGATTGAGCAAAAAGATAAGGAAGAAAACACCAAAAGTGCTTGCCATAACCCAGCGCGCTGTCTTAATGTTCGTTGCCTTGATTTGATGCCAAGCCAGTGCGGTGAAATAGGACAAGACCCAGAGCTCGAGAATAATCAAAATGGTCGAAAATGGGTCTAACCGCGAACCCACATAATACCGCATTCCAAAGTTTGCAATAGAACCATAAACCAAAAGCAGATGGAAAACATAGATATACAGGGACTCTTGTCCACACAGTTGCAGAATTTTACCAATTCTTTTTTCTTTATACCAATTCTCGATGAGGTACAAAAGCGAAAAGGCGGCAACCGTACCCGAAATTCTAAATAAAGTGATAAAGTGTGGAATGGTGAAACTCGCCACCAGTCCTGATAGCCCGGATAGAACTCTGTCCAACTTCGTGTATAAAACAGGATAAGCATTAACGCAGTGCCTACGATTAACAGAACCCACGATAGCATTTCTTTGTTTTCTGTTTGGAAAAACATAGCGGTGAAGAAGGCTCCCGCAAAGAAGTAAGCACTCTACGGGAAAAGTGGGAATTTGGAAATTGGAACTCGGGCAATCCAACAAGCAAAGAACGGATGGAGAAAGCTGAATGGGTCGAGATTCCAAATAAATGGAGTGGCAAGCATTACTGCCAAAGCAATTAGGCCATAAATCCACCTCAAGACATTTAAGTTTTTTACTATTAGAAGCAGAATGAGGGCGAAAAGCGAGGAATAGACAATGGTTTGCAATATGTCAATCTGGAAGAACGATAGCCAATTTTCCCACTTCAATTGGAAAAGCCTTTGGAACGACATAGTTGGGAAGTGTAGCCAATAAGCAATCAGCAAAATCAGCCCAAGACGGCGAAGATATTGCCAAAGGGGCGGGGCGAAACGGCGGTAATCTTCGGCTTTGCGTGTGGCTGCAATCCAAAACCCAGCGCCAGCACAGAACAAAAAAGCAACTGCAACGAAGCCGCTCGAAATATTTAATAAGATGTAGAACCAGCCGCTTTTGAATGATTTCATCAGGACGACGTCGACCACGTGGGTTTCGACCATCCAAAGCACGGCGAGCCCGCGAAGCACATCGATAAACACATAGCGATGTTTTTTATGGCTGTTTGAGAGATTAAAGAATTTTTCATAAAATCACCTTTAATTGTAAATTTATTTAGAGTAGAAAATTATGAATTTACACGTTGTTTGCAATTTAGATGTTCAAAATGACGAATGTCCCGAAAAAAACAATCAAGCATTTAAACTTTTGAAATATTTAGATAATTTATTAATGGCTTTGCCATAAAGATATATTCTTGGTTTTAATTGTTTTGATGGTTGGATTTTGGATGTAAGTAGAACAAAGGTCAGCTTTTTGTCAAGCCAAAATTTAATTTCTCGGTAATGAACATCGCTATCGTTTCTCATCTCAATTTCACCGTGAGTTATTCCATCGACCTTGAAAATCACTTTTTGAGCATCAATTTGGTTCATTCCCCTTGCTTTTGAATTTTCAACTACATAGCTATTAACCAAAGTATTTACAACTTCCCTCCCCCAAAAAATGTAAAAATTATTCGACTCTTTTATAACCAGAAAATCAACTTCACCGCTATTAAACATACTTTTGTCAATGAATGCAGTAAGTATTCTTTTATCCTTTAACTTATCGCATAATTCGAGCATTGGTTTTTGTAATTCTTTTTTATACTTTACCTTGTCTTTTAAGTAATCTTCTCTATTTTCGGGGAAGCTATTAATACATCTTAAAAATAAATCTCCTATTCCATTCATTCCTTTAAAAGTAAAATTATTTTCAAACCTTGTCTTACCATAAAGAAAGATTTGCCATTTCTTCTCCCCGCTTTTGACAGAATAAGAGTAACCTTCCGAATCAATTACATCCTTTTTTGCTTGAGGATTGTTATTAAATTCTTTTCCGATTCCTAATAATTCAGCAAATTCACGAGCATCTTCGTGCCCTTTCCTTTTTACGAAGCTAGCTTTTTCAGATGTCATAGCTTTCTTTTTTGGCATTCAAGGTTCCTTGACTATCAACAATTCTTTTATCTTTTTAATATGATTTGAATTTTTCAACTTTCGGTTCAATCCTATTCTGGTCTCGCCCTGCCCCATTGTGTAGTGTATAGGTAATTCAATAATTTCAAAATCTTTATACCAATTCCTGATTGTTGGTGAATCATTATAAGATAAGATAAAACCACCTTGGTGTTGCAAAAGAAGTTCTCTAAGCAAATTGTGGTCAAAATTGTTATGATGAATGGGGAAGTTACGCTGTGGATATAGTCCTCTAAACAAAGTACTATCTTTCCCTAAATAATATGGTGGGTCGCAGTAAAGGAAATCTGTTTTATATTTTGGTAAAACCTCTTCAAAAGAAGCACATTCAATAGTAATGTTTTTTACATTGAAGTTTTTTACCCTTTCCAAAAGGCGAGAGTATGTTTCTTCGTTTGAATAAACACTAGACATCCAGCCTAAAAATCCAGGACCATAAGATAAATTATGATTAAAATAATAGTATGCAGCCAAAATCAAAGGTGGAAGATTAATAACACCCTTCCAATGCTTCTTTAGTTCTTCTTTTACCCACTTATATGTTTCCTTATTTGGTTTAAATTTACTTAACTCTTGATATAATTCATTTGGTTTGTCAATTTGTATTTTCCAATAATTTACCAGAATATCGAATATCTCGAAACCTATTACATCTATTCCTAATTCTTTTGCTACCGCTATTTCAATTGAACCGCCACCAAAAAAAGGTGAAACGAGCCTTTGGATATTTTCGGGCAACTTTTCGACAACATAGCCAACTGCCCAGCTTTTACCCCCAGCATATCTTAAAGGTGACCCTAAGTATCTTTTATATTTTTTCTCGACCCCTCCAAGTGAATTCAAAAATTTCTGTTTAGGTGTCAATTCTGGTACATCAACCAAGAGAGATGGCTGTAATTCTCCAAAAGACTTAACTGGATTAATTCGTTTGTAACTTATTTGAAATTTCCCCATAAAATAGATATAATAACTTTCTAAATTATCATTAAATTTTTAAATAATCAAATTGATTTAAAGGTTAATGTATAAACAACAATTGCACAATGATAAAAGTTGGGAGCAGGATAATCAACGAAAATCCATACATATATGCAAAGAAGTGTGGCATTGGGACTTTCTCGTGCTCCGCAATGGCTTTGACCATAAAATTCGGTCCGTTGCCAATGTAGGTCATCGAACCAAAAAAGACGCACCCCGTTGCAATTCCTTCGAGCAAGTGTTCAGGGATGCCGCCAACAATCACGGGGTCGGTGAACAAGTGCGGCTGTTGATGAATAAGCCCCTTTGCCAGCGAATATAAAGTTACAGCGGTTGGTGTGTTATCCAAGAACGAACTCAATGCACCCGAGGCATAGTAGAACGCGTGGATTGTCGTCAATCCGAACTCTCGGGCGTGTTCTTCGAGGTAAAGCAAAGCAGGGGTCATTGTAATAAAAATTCCAAAGAAAAGATAAGCAACTTCTTCGATGGGATGCCAATTGAATCTGTTCGCCTCGCGGACTTCTTTTTTGGTGAAAATCATAGAAAGCACAGCCATAAAAATTATCGCAATTTCGCGAATGTATGAACTATGTGGTGTGGCTTTACAAAAGGCAAATATAATGGATTGAGGAATGCAACAGAGAGAACAACCCCTAACAGGAAAAGAAGATTTATCGTTCCGCGTAACCGTAAGGGCTTGTATTCTTCGAGGTCTTTGATTAAATCTTCCTTAGCTTCTTTTTTGTAATTGTGACGCTCAATCAAATAGAAAATAATTAAAAGAAATAAGTTGCAAACGAACCATTCTTTGACTAANTTAAGGAACCAGAAGAAGGGAACTCCTCGTAAATACAGAATGAACAAAGGTGGGTCGCCTAACGGGGTGAGCAAGCCACCACAATTTGCGACAATCGCTATGAAAAATAGAACAATATGAGTTTTATGTTTCCTACGGAAGTTCGTTTTCAACAATGGTCTAATGAGAAGCATTGCTGCGCCAGTNGTTCCCATCAAAGAAGCAAGGATGGCGCCAATGATGAGGAAGACGAGGTTCACGGTTGGCTTTGCTTCGAGGTCGCCGTCGAGGTATATTCCGCCCGAAATAACAAACAAAGCTCCAAGCAGGATAATAAAAGGTACATAGTCGAAGAAAATCGAGTGAATCAACGCTTCGGAAAGTTGNTTGAACAAAAGCCATNCTGCTGTTGGGATACCCAAAATTAAACTAACAATGAGTTTGTTTCGATTGCTTTCCCAAAAATGCGGAGTTGCAAGTGGTAAAATTGCAATTGCAAGCAACATCAAAACGAAGGGAATAATCATATACACGGGAATAGCCATAAATTCCATATTTTACCTTCTTAAAAAAATCAAAAATAAAAATATTTTGCGAAAGTTTATATTTGTTAAAATGGGATTGTAAAATGGAATCGACATATTCAAAGGAAGTGGTTGAGAAAAATTATAAGCAAATTCTTGAGAATATTGATTTGGTCAAAAAAAGATTTGGTATCGCTCGCAATATCAAAGTTGTTGCTGTTAGCAAAACCCACCCTGTTGAAGCGATAAAGTATGCAATTGAGGCCGGGATAAGAGATTTCGGCGAAAATTATGCTCAGGAATTAAAAACAAAGTACGAACTTCTTAAGCAAATTTCCGATGTTCAGCCCAACTGGCATTTCATTGGGCATCTGCAAACCAACAAAGTCAAATACATAATTCCATTCGTCAAATTGATTCACTCTGTGGATTCATTCCATTTGGCAAACGAAATTAACCGACAAGCGGAAAAGCACAATCGAGTTGTTGATGTGTTGGTGCAGGTGAACACTTCGGGCGAGGAATCCAAATTCGGTTGTGAACCCGAAGAGGCTTTGCCTTTAATCGACCAGATTGGGCAATTGCCAAACCTTCGGGTTATTGGCTTGATGACGATTGGCAGTTTTTCGACCGATGAGAATACCATCCGCAAGGAATTTCGGCTTCTTCGCTCGATTTTCGAAGAGGCAAAACAAAAGTTCCCCGAGTTGCCTCTTACTGAACTTTCGATGGGTATGACTAACGATTATATGATTGCTGTCGAAGAAGGGGCTACAATTCTCCGAATTGGAACTGCAATTTTTGGCGAACGCCACTATTAACTTCCGAAGATGTATTCGGGAATGTGGAAACCTTTGCTGCGGGCGTAGTCAACATAATAATTATACTCTTCGGGTATTAAACTTCGGCTAATTCGTGGATACTGATAGGCATTGAATCTTGGGTAGTATTGGTCCATAAGATTCAAATAGACATCGGTGCCAAGATTTTCTGCAATGAAATCGATTATATCGATTGTGTCGGATTGATTTTCGGGCAAAATGAGATGGCGAATGATTAACCCACGCTTTGCAATTCCGTTGCGGACGACCAGATTCCCCACCTGCCGATACATTTCAATCACTGCCGACGAGGCATAAGCAAAATAATCTCTCGCTTCCGAGTATAAATTAGCTTTTTCGGGGTCGAGGAATTTCAAATCGGGCATATAGATGTCTATCAGCCCTTCCAAAGATTTTAGAGTATCGACCTTATCGTATCCGCTTGAATTGTAAACAATCGGGATAGTCAGCCCAAGACTTCGTGCTTCGACAATTGCACGAGCAATCTGCGGTGCATAGTGTGTAGGGGTAACAAAATTAATATTGTGGCATCCAATTTCTTGTAGTCGAAGCATACAGTCGGCAAGTTCTGCAATCGAGAAAATTTTGCCTTGGCGATAGTGGNTAATTGTGTAGTTCTGGCAAAAAACGCAAAGCATATTGCATCCTGAAAGGAAGATTGTGCCCGAACCGAAATAGCCCACCAGTTCAGGCTCTTCGCCGAAATGGGGACCAAAGGAAGCCACAACAACTTCGGCGGTAGCACCGCATACCCCCGTTTCGCCAGCCAAACGGTTAACATTGCACGAATGCGGGCAAATATCGCAACAGCTCAACCTTTGATATAAATCTTCAATCGNATTCATATAAGAAAGCAAATATAAGAATATAAAAGAAATGAATTAGACACTTTCAAAAATTTTTCAGAAAAATATAAAATTTTAATAAAAAAATACTTGCACATTTAAAATTTTTTTCGTAATTTGGATGTAGTTCACGGGGAAAGGGTAAAATGATTATAAACAATACAAAAACTACTTTCCTTATGAAAAGCAGATATAGAGTCTTTGTTAATTCCCTAAACGAATTTCTGGAGAGAGAGAGAGAATTATCTCGGATAAATAAATCCGATTTACCAGAAAACTGCACGAATTGCAGAGGACCCCCAAATACAAATGTGGAACTTAGCCAAAAGCGGTCTTTGAAACTTTTGTTCTTCTAAAATTATTGAAACTTTTTCTTTTCCTTTTTTTAACTCAAATTGAAAATTATTTTAAACAAATAAAGGTGGTCAAAATGAAAAGTTTCATAAAAAAATATAAGGTTTTAAGACTAATTTTGATTGCGATTGGTTTGTTCTTTATAGAACAAAACCTCGCTTTCTCAACAAATTGCGACCCTTGCAATCGAAATTGTGTCTTTCACGGGCCGGTTGCTGGACAATACGGTTTTCGAGTAACCGACCCCAACTATTTCCACGAATCGGGAACAATTTACCTTGATTTAGACCGCGTTTGCTACTATGATATTCGTTTTCAAATTAG
>RCNO01000016.1 GCA_003731685.1 Bacteroidetes/Chlorobi group bacterium MS-B_bin-24 | reverse complement strand
AAGCCTTTGCTTCGAACCTTAAATGCTTTCGCAGTTCAACTCGGGCAAAAGCACCGTAACAGTGGTTCCTTTGCCTTCTTCGGATTCAATCTCGATTTCGCCACCAAGAAGCTGAACCATCAATTTGGCATTAAACAAACCAAGACCTAAACCTTCGTAGTGACGAGCAACTCCTTCGCTCCCTTGACGGAACATCTCGAAAATCTTCTCTTTTGCTTCGCTCGTCAACCCGATACCTGTATCAATTACCTTAAATTCACAGAACCTATGACCATCTCTTTGCTTCTCAGTAACTTCAAGTTTAATTTTACCTTCGGAAGTAAATTTTAAAGCATTGTCCAATAGAACAAAAGAATATGCCGTAGGAGTTGGAGGTCGGTACAGAAATATGAATTTGACAAATTAATCTCAACTCCATAGTCGAGTTTTTTCTCTTCTGCAACTGGAGCAAATTCATTGTTAAAATCTTCCACTAACATATTTAAATCAACGAAATTAGGTTGAACCGTTACAAAGCCACTTACTAATTGAGAAGTATAAACTAAAGATTCAAGTGTGCGGTACAACCTTTTACCCGAATCATAAATCAATTGGGAATTTTCAACAATTTCTGGTTCATCCGAAATGGATTTTATTATATTAGAAAAGCCAAGTATGCTCGAAAGAGGTGTTCGAAGCTCATGACTTATGTTCTGAAGGATATACGTTTTAACTTTGTCTGCTTCTGCGGATTTTCTCCTCTCAATTTCTAAAGCAATTTGCAACTCCTTTTGTTCTGTCTGGTCAAAAATCACCACTAAGCAATAATTGAAACCTTCGATGAACTCTAAATAACCATAAATCCAAACCTTTTTCCCTTTTCTTTCCAAAGAAATTTCAAACTTTTCGAATCCTTTCTCGGGCAATGATTGAATAATTTCGTCAAAGTCCACTCCTATATTTTTAGGCAAAATCGATTGTAATTGCCTATCGATGACATTATCTTTATCTAAGTCCATTAATTCAAGGAACTTGTTGTTGATATCAAGCACCTTCCCATTCTCATCGAGAATGGCAAATCCTGCTGGACTTCTTTCGAAAAAGATTTTTCTTTTTATTTCGGACTCAACTAATTTTACGTCCAATAAATAATCTTTGACCGCAAAAGACAAATTGTTGCAAGCTTCTTCTATTATTAATATCACTTCATAATCAAAATAATCGACACGGTCTGAACCCAAAATAAGTACACCAAAAATTTTTTCATCGACGAAAACTGGTAGATAAGCAATAGATTTAACATCATTTTGTACCAATTCTCGAACAAACTCGTTTGAGTTACCAATTCGACTTAGGTTGTTTTCCACACTAATTTGATTCAGGGATACAGCCTCAGAATATTTTGGAAGCAAGCAACATAGTTCATCAAAACTTTCTTCCTTCTCAAACATGCAACAAAACTGGTATTCACCATAACCAGCCACAAAACTTGAAGTCATACTTTCGCAATCTATCCTTAAAAACACGGCAAACTTTAATCCACTTATATTGACAAAAGAAAAACAAGCAATCTCGAAAATTTTCCCAAGTTCAAATTTTTTTATTATTGCTTGATTAATACTCAAAATGGAACGCAGAAGATAATTAACCTCCTCGAATCTTTTCAACTGTTCACGTCCATCGGTAACTTCACGAATAAAAACCAAAAATTCCCCCTTATTGTTTTCATCAATTATCTTGTGAATTGTTACCGCACCGACAAATGTTCGTTCATCGGACGAAAAAAATTCTTGTTCATAACCCGTTCCATACTCCTTGTCCGAAAAGAATTCTCGAACAAGAAATTCGTTCTTGCTTTTCAGCAACTCCCAAATACACATTTGAGTTAACTTATCAAATGAATATCCAAAGGTCATCAAAGCAGAATCGTTAGCATCAATAATTTGGAGGGAACTGTCGCACACCAATGCGACATTGTTAAAGTTGTTCAAATCAATTTTATACATTTTATAACTTCGTAAACCTTTCCTTTGGTAAGGTAAAATGGAATATCGAGCCAACGTTTGGTGTGCTTTCGAACCAAAGCCGTCCCACACTGATTTTGACTAATTCCTGAACAATATTCAATCCCAAGCCTGTTCCAGTTTCTTTCTTTGTTCCCGGGGAGGTATAAACAAAATCGAGTTGCAAAAGTTTGTCCTGAACTTCGTAAGGAATCCCGATGCCATTATCTTGAACAGAAATCTGTTCGAATAATTTTCCATTTTCCTCAATAGTTTTCGAAAAAATTCGAACAACCCCACCCTCGTTTGTAAATTTAATGGAATTGGAAATTAAGTTAGCTAAAATTGTTGAAAGACAATTTGTATCGGCAAAAACAACAGCAGAATCATCAACTCGGGAAAGCAGAACTATATTCTTCTGCTGAGCGGTAGTTTGAAATAGCGAAATTGTCGAATCGACAACATATCGTAGGTTTAGCTCCACTGGATTTAACTGAAGGGTTTTAGTTTGTGTTCTTGCCCAAATTAATAATTCTTCGAGAAGTTCAGCAAGTTTGGCTGCGCTCGATTGCATAGCAAAAACAAATTCACGCATCTCTTCCTTGCGTAAATCATCGAAAGAACGAATAAACTCTTCGCTCAGGCTCTTTATTCCATAAATAGGATTCTTCAAATCGTGTGCGATAATCGAAAAGAACCTGTCTTTTGTTGCATTCAGTTCCGCAAGCTCTCTATTCTTTTCGTTTAATTCCCGATTTATCCTCTCCAATTCCTTGCTTTTGTATATCAATTTTTTCTGCAAATTTTCTAAATATTCTTGATACTTTGCTTGCCCGGTGATATCGAAGAAAACAATTAGATATGATTCAAGCATACCAAATACAATTGGCACTGTCGAAACCAAATAGATTCTCTCGTTTGCAAAAGAATTTATTTTGGTAGACTGAGTTGTTCGCTCAGGTAATTGCATCGCATTGAAAATCTTTGCCAATTCTTCGAAATCGAAATATTCTTTGAGATTGGAAAACAACACGGGCTCACTTTTGAAAATCTTTTCAAATGTGGTTTTAGCGAGTTCATTCGAAAAAACAATATTATCACGATGTACTACAAAAGAAGGCAAAGGGAAATTTTGGACAATTTCCCTATATCTTTCATCGCTAATTTTCAAAGCTTTCTCGGCATTCTTTTGAACAGTTATATCTCGTGCAACAACTGCAAGCCCTCGCCGTGAGCCATCCAGATTAAAACCAGGTACTTTAATGACATCGAAAATTTTAACATCACCATCTTTGGTTTTAACAGATTCTTCCGAACGAATTGGTTCTCTCTTCTCCCAAGCTACATTATCAGTTTTGTAACAATCTTCTAACTCTTCACGATAAAATTCATTATACCGAGCCAATTCAAGGTCTGTTTTCCCAATCTCCTCTTTCCCAACAAGGTCGAAAACTTCCAGCATTGCACGATTAGCGTAAACCCATCGCCCTTCTGGGTCTTTTATTGCTACACCATCAGGCAAAGCCTCCATCATCGAATAGATGAAATTCCAAGCTTGTTTCAATTCCTCTTCTTTTTGTCTTCTTTCGGTTACATCAATTCCTGCGGACAAAACTGCTACAACTTTGCCTTGTTCATCAAAAATTGGAGCATTTTTCCAAGATATCCAAACACGCGTTCCATCTTTTTTAAGGTTTTCGTTCTCATTTTGTTCATACTTTTTGGGATTATTTAGCAAATCTTTTATTAATTCCTCCAAGTCGCGTCCCGAATGAGTTTCAATTTTTGGAACAATTGTGCCAACAACATTTTGCCCGATAAGTTCTTCGCGAGTATATCCAAAGAAGTCCAACCCAAACTGGTTCATATACAGAATTCTTCCCGACAGATCCATATGAAGGATAATGCTGTTCACATTTTCAAGGAGGTTTTCATATTGTCGAGCCGTTTGTTGATATTTTCTTTGCAAATTGATTAGTTCTGTTATGTTCTGAAAAGCGCCCCACACTCGAACAACAAAGCCATTTTCGACTACGCCGAAAAGTGAGTTTCGAACATAAATATCATTCCCTTTCTCATCTTGCACAACTGTAATAAATCCATCAACAGAGTAATTATTTGTAATAAACTGGCGAAGGAGTTCAACCTTTGTAGGATTATCTGGACTTATTAACTTGGAAAATGGTGTTCCCTTTGCCGATTCCACACTATCGAAGCCGTAGAATCGAGCAAAAGCAAGATTGCAATCGGCTAAATAGGCTACCTTGAATATCAATTCTATTTGCTTTTCAACAGGCAAATTTGTCGGTAATGGTTGAATTCCTTCGAAACACCAGATTGCATCCGACGAAAGTTCGATGTATGTTCTATATTTTTCTTCATTCTTTTTAAGTAAATTTTGATATGCCTTGATTTCAGTTAAATCCACAAAAATATGAGCAAAAGTATCAAAGCCATAGTATTCATTTTCAAATGCAGAACAAATATGGCGAAGGTTACGAACTTCACCGTTTGGTAAAGTTACATCAAATTCATTTATTACCTTTGCAATTCCATTTTCAATTTTATTTATTGCGTCTTTGCATTTTTCAAAAGCCTCTGGGGAAAGGAAATCGAAAATACTCCGTCCGACAATATCCAATCCTTGCTCAATTCCGAACAATTTTGCAAATTCATCGTTGAAAGAAAGAATTTTTCCTTTGGAATCCGAAATCAAAATCCCAACAGGAGAATACCTAAAAAGTGTATCCAAAGTTTTGCTTTTATCTTCAATTTCTTTCAAAAGAATTTGAAGTTGCTGGTTTTTCTTTTTTGTGGAATTTAAATAAAGAATCAATGAAATCGAAGTTATAATCATTAAAATTACAATGAGAATAGAAATAAGTATGAAATCCTCTTTACCTCTGGAAATAAATTGGTTCAAACTATCCGACGACAGCAATCCACAAAACAACAAGCCGACTACCATATTTCCCCCAAAAATAATTTTCGATAAATGCGTATTGATTCAAACAAAACTATTCCGCTTGCCACGGCAACATTTAAAGAATGTTTTACCCCAAACATAGGAATTTCGATGGCATCGTCGCAGAGATTCAAAATATCTTGGTCGATACCAGTTAATTCGTTGCCAAGAACAACTACCAAAGGAAAATCATCTTTCTCAATCGTTGTATAATTCCGTTTTCTATCTGTTATCTCCAATGCGAAGATTTTGTTTCCTTCGGAACGTAACACCTGAATTGCCTCATTTGTTCGAGGGAAATAGCGCCAAGGTACAGTTTCCACTGCTCCCAACGCTGTCTTTTCGATCTCTTTCCTCGGTGGATGTGGCGTAAATCCACAAAGAATAAGCTCTCGACACAAAGCAGCGTCGCAGGTTCTGAAAATTGAACCGACATTATAAAGACTTCGAACATTGTGAAGAAGAACAGAAACGGGATGCCTCGTTACTCTCTTAACTTCTTCGAGCGAGAGCCTATGCTCTAAAATTTCATTGTGTAGTAATTTTCTCACTAAATACTATTCTATCTTGATAAAACTATGTACCCTTACTTTATTCAATGAACGTACAACAAGATAGAACAAGCCATCAGAAATACCCGTCAAATCAATTTCTACCGAAGAAACAGAGGGCAACATCTCCCCGCGAATTAGCTCCCGCCCAACGAAATCACCGATAGTAAAACTTATCTTCTGACCATTATCATATAATCGAACCAAGCGCAGGATATTTCCTTGCAGTTCAAAAGCCAACACATCGATTTGATTATCCGAATCAACTGAAGAAACGATGACGTAAATGCTATCGGACATATCCGATTCACAACCATTAGGGGGAATAACTTTCACCGAGTAATAGCCATTCTTGGTCGGCTTCAAAATTCTACTTGTTGCACCTTGAATCGGCGAACCATTGAAATACCACTGGTTCCAACTGGGATAACTGGAAACAAGTTGGCCATCGGAAAGCTGTTGGATAGATGGCTTCGCAGGAGTTGCAAGTATCGTAACATTTATATTTGCAGAATCTTTACATCTAGCAATGTTGGTTTGAACTAATTTAATATTCCCGCTTGAAGAATCATACCAGATAACTTTAATTTTATTCTCTGTCATTAGGTTATTCGAATATCCATTTTTGATTACCCACTTATTAATGGGTGACTCCGAAGAATCAGTCCAATATTCATACTCACGTTGAGAACAAACTTTGTTTGGTCCAAAGATTTTAACTTGCGGATTATCGAAAATAGCAATGTTGGTTGGAAATGGTTCAGAACGATACGGAACGTTAGTTGCCCGCACACGAACACGATAATTTGCACTACTTTTCAAATTTGATGGCAAAGTGCAAAGTATTTGCCCCGAGGTCGTAGATTTAACCCGACCGAGCTCATAAGATGGATTAAAAGTTCCATTAGGATTCGAAAGTTCAGCAATAAACTCATTCCCTTGGTAAAATGGGCATCCACTTGTGGAGTAATCCAAAGTAAAAGTCCCGCCTTTGCAGAACTTTGTATTGGAAACATTTGTTACGGTTACAATGTTTGACCTTTGATTTCTTGGGCTTTCAATTGCACCAATGTCTGGGATATTTTCGTCGTCAGGCGAAATTGGTCGAGGATTTCCAAATACATCGACAGGAGGCGAAATGCTCTTCAAAGCATTGCCTATGGCGGGACTGCAAGTGTCGAGATTAAAATTCTCGGCATTTTGATTAACAAACAATGGGTCGTCTGAATATACCTTATCGCCGAGCTTCAAAATTGCTTTATCTCGATAAAAGCCCGCTGGATACTTAAAAATAATCGAATTGGCAATTTCCAATGTATCGTAAGCATCCCCTATCATAGCAATAGATGAATCTTGGGAATGGAATATAGAATTGTAAATCTTCGCCAAGAACCGACCAAACAGATAATACCCATAAAATTTATTTTGTGAGACAATCGTTGAATTAAGAATAATTGGTTTCAACTGAATCCCCAAATCAGAATAATTAACGAGTTCAAAATTGTTATTCCAATAAACCAAGCAGTTGGTGAGATTCGAGTAGGAGCGCCAGTTATAAATACCGCCTGGGTTATTCTTTCGAATAATACACCTATTCAGCTCAAGATTTGTGTTATTAGTGTAAATTCCAGCTCCTAAATATTTCGCTTTGTTTCCCTCTATTATACAATTCTCAATTTTAATTGTACCAGCATTATAACAATAAATAGCACCACCATAAGCCCAAGCCTCGTTATCGCGAATTCGAAGATTCCGAAGTGTCGGCGAACTATTAAAACGGATTGTAAAGCCAGCTCCACTTTCCATTTCATAATTCACGCCATTGAAAATCGTAAAGCCGTCTATCAAAGTGGCGCTGGTTTCCCCATTTTCAATAGTAATCACGGTTCTACCATTTTCCTGCCCATCGATAAATGTGCTATCCGGTCCTTTTAACCCAATCAAAACTACATCGACACCGGGAAAGACAAGATTCTCTTTGTATGTTCCAGGCAAAACAATTAATGTGTCGTAGTACCAAGCAACATCAAGCCCTTTTTGAATGGTCTTAAAAGTTGAATCTGGGGTTCCTTTGTAGCTATCGTCACCGTTAGGGGAAATAAAGTATTTTTTCCCCAAATAAACAATTATCTTCTTGTTACTTGGAGATGAAACGAAATTTGGCTTTGTGGCAACAACCCGTAGTCGGTATCCATTACCAATTGGGGTTGTATCGGGAATAATGCAAGAGATTGTTGTATCTTCAATCGCAGAAATAGAACCAATAGCAATCGCATTAGCAAAATCACCAAATTTATTGGACAATTCAGCTCGAAAAACATTTCCCGATTGGAATTTCCCAGATGTTTTGACTTGCACTTTGAAAGATTCTCCAGGTTTCAGAGCGGTAGAGGGAAAATCTATCGACATAATTGTTTGCCCCCACGAAAATATGGGTAAAAGTAGAAGATTTAATATTATCAAAAATTTTTTCATAACACCTCCAATATTTAAAAATTTATTTTTTTACTTGTCGTCAAAACAATTTAAAAAAACGAAATTAATATGGAACTTCAAACTAACACAATAAAAGAAATTAAAAGACTAAAAATCATACCAGAATTCGAAAAATCTGCATTTACCATAATTAACCATTTACAAAATTCAAAGAACTTGCTACTTGTAACACATACAAATCCCGATGGAGACGCTATCGGCTCGTGCCTTGGTTTATATCATTACTTAACTCAAAAAAACAAAAATGTAACTTTTATCCTTCAAAGTCCCATCCCTACAAATTTACAATTTTTAAATGGAATAGACAAGATACATTTTTTATTAAATCAAAACAACTTTAAAATTTCGCCAGATTTCGATACAATAGTTTTGCTCGATTTGAACGACATTTCTCGTTTAAAAACTTTACGCGATGAAATCGAGCTAAGCAAGGCAACAAAAATTGTCATCGACCACCACCAAGAACCCAAAGATTTTGCCGACTACTACCTTATCGACACAACGGCAAGCTCAACAGGTGAGATTTTGTTTAAACTTCTGCGAAAAGATTGTTCAATCAATTGGACAAAAGAAATCTGCGAAAATCTTTATGTGGCAATAATGACAGACACTGGAAACTTCCGCTTCGAAAGAACTGATGGAGAAGTTCATAGAATTGTTGCAGAATTGATTGATTACGGGGCAGACCCCGTGAAACTTTATAATGAAGTTTACAACAAAATTCCATTCAACGCTGCAAAGCTTATGGGTTTAGGTTATAGTAAGTTAGAAAGTTATTACGGCGGAAAGTTAGTTGTGATGCCCATTCGCCACAAAGACTTCCTCGAAACCAACACCCAAGAGGAAGACACCGAAGGCTTTGTCGAATCTCTTCTCTCTATCGATGGGGTCGTTATGAGCATATTAATTATGGAAGTGGTTGAGCGGAATGAAATTAGGGTTTCTATTCGCTCGAAAGGAGATTACTCTGCAAGAAATCTTGCTTTGAACTTTGGTGGAGGCGGGCACATAAATGCAGCAGGTTGCCGCTTCCAAAATGCTGATTTTGAAGTAACTAAACAAAAATTGGTCGATAAAGCTTCCGAAATACTAAACTAATTTTCTATAATTTATCAAACTAATGTAATCTTCGAAAGTTTGCCGCCGCCGAATCTCGATTGCTGCATTCCCGTCCACTAAAACTTCTGCTGGCAACGGTCTCCCGTTGTAATTCGATGCCATAGAAAAGCCATAAGCACCAGCATCTAAAAACACCAAAATATCCCCTTCAACAACTTCGGGTAAAGGAACATTTTTTGCCAAGATGTCGGAGTTTTCGCAAATCTGCCCACATACTTGAGCCATTTGAACTGCACCATCTTTCCCGTATATCTTTACTCTGTGGATCGCCCCATACAAAGCTGGACGAATGAGCATGTTCATTCCAGCATCGATACCGATAAATTTTTTGTATCCATTTTTGATAGCTGTAACCTTGGTGACAAGGTAACCAGCATTTGCCACTAAAAAACGCCCAGGTTCAATCTTCAGCTCTGGTGTTCCCAAATCGTATTTTTCGACAAAATCTTTGAATACTTCGGCAAGAAGCCGTGCAGATGTTTCGATATCCAACTCAATTTCGTCGTCAGTATATGGAATCCCGAATCCCCCTCCAATGTCAATATATTCAGGCTTTATTTGCAAATCTTTAAATATTCTTCCAGCAATTCTCATCAATTTTTCGAGAACTTCGGCAAAGTAATAAGGCTCAAGAATATTCGAGCCTGTCATTATATGGATACCAAATCTGGTCGCTCCGCTTGCTTTTGCATCCAAATATGCCTGATGAAGTAGTTCGTATGGCACTCCAAATTTGGCATCAGCACCACCAGTTGTTATTCCTTCGAAACCTCCTTTACCAATGCCGGGATTAACACGAAACGATACAAATTCAGGATTAGATACTTTTTTCAAACGCCAAAAAGAAGTAATATCATCAAGATTTATCCTAACATTTTGTTGGGAAACGAACTCCAAATCTTCAAAACTTTCGTAGTTTCCAGTGTAAACAATTTCTTCGGGTTGGAATCCAACAAGCAAGGCTAATTTTAATTCAAAAGGAGAGGAGCAATCAATTCCAGCACCCAAGTTCTTCATTATTTCAAGAATGTGCAAATTTGAGTTTGCTTTAACTGAATAATGTATCTTGAATTTTTCAAAATATTTCGAAAATGCCTCGTACAATCTATTGTAATTCCCAACAATACGGCTCTTATCGTAAACATACAAAGGGGTTCCAAATTTATTTGCAATCTCCCGAATGTCCAAATTCCCAATTGACTTCATAACTTCCCCTCAACTTAAACCAGTTGAGTTACCAAAAAATTCATTATGCAAAAGATTCACTGTTTTCTCAAGTTCGTCTTGCCTAACAACAAAACTAAAATTGATATCCGAAGCACCCATACTAACCATATAAATTTTTATGTTTTTCAAAGCATTAAAAATTCGAGATGCAATTGTTGTAGAGTCTTTCAACCCCTCTCCAATAACTGAAACTATTGCACAATTATCAAGAATCTCCACAGTTGAAATTTCCGATAGTTCTTTCACAATATTATTTAAATTCTTGGAGTCGTCAATTGTCAACGAAATGCTCACTTCGGAAGTAGAAACCAAATCGACCGACGTCTGGAACTTGTTGAAAATATCAAAAACTTTTGCAAGATAACCGTAAACCCCAAGCATTCGATTGGATTTGATATTTACCACCATAATGTTTTTTCGAAAAGCAATAGCTTTTACAACTTTTTTGCGCGGCGAACCAAATGAAATTAACGTCCCCGATGAAGATGGATTAAAAGTATTCAAAACATAAACAGGAATTCTTTTGGAAACTGCTGGATAAATGGTTTTTGGATGAAGAACTTTTGCTCCAAAGGTTGCCAGCTCCGAAGCTTCATCGTAAGAAACTTCTTTGACCAGCATTGCATTTGGACATATTTTAGGGTCGGTTGTCAATATTCCGTCCACATCAGTCCATATTTCCAATACCTTTGCCCCAAGAACGGAAGCAATCACGGAAGCGGAGTAATCGGAACCGCCCCTCCCAAGGGTCGTTGTATCGAAAGAACCATCGGAGCCAACGAAGCCTCCTGTTACCCAATAGTCGTAGCCAGATAACTCCGCAAATCTTTTTGTCAATGCCTTTTTGGTGGATGGAAAATCAACTTCTGCACAAGTAAAATTGGAATCTGTTTTGATTATATCTCTTGGGTCGAGGTATGCTATTTTTAAACCCTTGGACTTCAAGAAGACATATATCAAATTGGAGGAAAGAAGTTCACCAATGCTTAAAATATAATCTACTGACCGATTAGTAACTTCGCCAAGCACGCCGAGGGCTTTTGCAAAAACAATTAGATCTTGTTTCTTCTTTTCGAAATATTCCTCAATTTCTTTACTTACACCAAGCTCAAAAGCAACATCCAAATGTCGTTCGAAAATTTTTTCTACTATTCCCTCAGCCTCATCTATTTTTTTTTCCTTTATTTTAGAAATCAAATTGAGTAAAGTATCAGTTACCTTTGACAATGCAGAAACAACGATAAAAGTTTTTTCTTTTCTCGAAGCAACGATAGAAAAAACTTGTTTTATTGCATCAGAATTTTGAACCGAAGTCCCACCAAATTTAGAAACAATCATTAATTCATTCAAATTATTGAACTTTACAATCCAATTTCCTTTGCAACTTCTTTCATTCCATCTATGGTGAGTTGAATTAATTCATCTAATGATATACCCAACATTTCGGCTCCTTTTTGAATAATCTCGCGATTAGCCCCAGCGGCAAAGGACTTTTCCTTCCACTTCTTTTTCACAGATTTCACTTCAACTTCTGCAATGCTTTTGGAAGGACGAACCAAAGCCACTGCTGTAATCAAACCAGTCAACTCGTCGATTGCATAAAGATATTTTTCCATCAAACTTTGCGGTTCTACATCGGTGCACGTGCCCCACGCATGCGAGAGAATAGCCCGAATCAGCATCGGGTCCCATCCTTCGGCTTCCAGAATTTGTTTTGTCATCTGACAATGAATTTCGGGATACTTTTCGTAATCAAGGTCGTGCACAAGTCCAACAATCCCCCATAACTCCTCATCTTCGCCAAGCTTTCGGGCAATATTTCGCATCACGCCCTCGACAGCCTTTGCATGCTTAATCAACGATTCGCTTTGATTATACTTTAGAAGCAACCCTAATGCTTCTTCTCTTGTTGGAATTTTCCCGTTCAATTTTCACTCCAAATATGTGTAACCATACAAACCAGAACGATAATTCGAAAGGAACTCCTTGCCCTCTTGGGGCGAAATTTTTCCTTCTTTCACAGCAGTTGTTACCCAGGTTTCAATAGTTCGCACCAACCTTTTGGCATCATATTGAACATAATCTAGCACTTCCGCAACAGTTTCGCCATCAATCACCTGTACAATTTTGTAACTATCGCCATCGACAACAACATGAACAGCATTGGTATCGCCAAACAGATTGTGCAAATCGCCAAGTATTTCCTGATAGGCGCCAACCAGAAAGGCTCCGATGTAATATGGTTCGTTGGGTTTGAGCTCGTGAATTGGAAGATAGTGGGAATAGTTTTTAATACCGATGAAATTCTCAATTTTGCCGTCGGAATCGCAAGTAATATCGTGCAGAGTGGCGAATCTGGTTGGTCTTTCGTTCAAACGATGTATTGGAACAATCGGAAAAATCTGGTCGATTGCCCAAGAGTCGGGCAACGATTGGAATAATGAGAAATTGCAAAAGTATTTATCGGCAAGCATACGCGAAAGGGGGCGAAGTTCATCGGGCATATGCTTCATTTCCAAAGCTATATTGTAAATCTCCGTTGCAATTGTCCAAAATAATTTTTCAACTTTTGCTCTGGTAGGCAAATCGAGTAAACCAAGACTAAACAAATCGAGCGAATCCTCGCGAATTTGCTGTGCATCGTGCCAAGTTTCGAGAAGATTAATTGAATTCACATTTTCGAGCAAATTATACAACTCTTTGACATTTTCGTGGTCGTTTTCGCTTATTTCGTCATTTTCGTAATCCCATCTTGGATTAGAAGTGGTCTCCAATACATCAAAAACCAAAACAGAATGATGAGCAGTCAAAGACCTTCCCGACTCGGTAATGATATTCGGATGCGGCAGGTTGTTTTTGTCGCAGGCTTCCTTAATCATATACACAGCGTCGTCGACATATTCTTTGATTGTGTAATTAATACTGCTCGGGCTAAAAGACCGAGTACCATCGTAATCAACACCCAAGCCTCCCCCAATGTCGACATATTCAATATTACAACCCATCTTTCTCAGTTCAACATAGAACTGGGAACACTCGCGCAAAGCATTCTTAATCATTCGAATATTAGTAACTTGGCTCCCAATGTGAAAATGAATCAGTTTAAACGAATCAGCCAGTTTGTGCGATTTGATTAAATCTATTGCTGTGATAAGTTCGCTCGAAGTAAGCCCAAATTTACTTTTATCACCCGCAGAGTCTTCCCATTTACCGCTTCCTTGAGTCGACAATTTTATTCTTACGCCAATATTTGGCTTAATCTTCAATCTTTTGGCTATGGAGATAAGCAATTTCAATTCATTAAGTTTTTCGGCAACTACAAAAACCTTTCGACCCATCTTTTGAGCAAGCAAAGCAAGTTCGATGAAGTTTTCGTCTTTGTAGCCATTACAAATAATCAATGCATCGGGCGAACTTGTTACAGCAAGTACCACATGAAGTTCGGGCTTCGAACCTGCTTCTAAACCAATATTGTACTTTTTACCATAACGCATAATCTCTTCGACAACGGGGCGAACTTGATTGACTTTAATAGGATAAACATTATAATAGTTACCTTTGAATCCATATTCTCGGGAAGCTTCTTCGAAACATTTTGTTATTGTTTCAATTCTATCATCCAAGATGTCGGGAAAACGTATCAATACAGGAAGGGAAACATCCCGAAGTATAAGCTCATCAACAAGTTCTTTTAAATCAATCTGCACACCATTTTTCGATGGTGTAACTACAAGATTCCCCTTTTCATTTATATCAAAATAATTCTGACCCCAACCACGAATGTTGTATAATTCAATTGAATCTTCAATTCTCCACTTTCTCATTTTCAACCCCCTTGAATTCAAAAAACTTACAAAATTAAGAAAAAGTGTATTTTTTAAAATTAATCTTTCCAAACAAATTCAAAAAGAAAAGAAGACAAGGTTATCAAAAAGCCAGAATATCCAAACATAAACAAATTGTCTTTCAGGATTAAAGCATAATCCTTGCCGATTAGGGAAAAGTGTGTGGCTTCGATTCCCAACATCAGCAAAGGAATGAGGATTGGCAACGAAAGGATTGGAAAAAGTGCTCCTTTGACATTTGCTTTCGAAATTATCGCCCCGATTATTGTTGAGCAACCAGCTATCCCAATCCCTGCGTTGATTATGCTCACAACAAAAAGATGAAAAGATGCGATTTTGATTTTATCGAAAAATAACATAAACATCAAAATTGAGGCAAGATTAATTAAAAGCGAAATCAACAAGTTGAACAAAAATTTTCCGAAAAAAACTTTATACGGCGTGGAAATAAGCTTCAGCAACAAAATTGTTCCTTTTTCTTCTTCGCTTACAAAACTCCGAGCCATTCCTGTCATCGAAGCAAAGAAAATCACAACCCAAATTAATCCAGCATACAAATTACTTTGTATTAATTCTGTTGGAATGCTAAAATTGATTATTGTTGTCGAAATTAATGTAAACAGAAGAGTTATCGATATTGTGTAACGATTTCTAAATTCAATTTGTAAATCTTTGTATGCAACAGCAAGGAATCCGTTCAATTGGCAACATTTGAAATTCAAATTGAAATTAAACGAACCATTGACGAGAGTATTGCCTTTTATCTATTAATTTCACTTTGGCATTTGCAAGCTCTGGATTCACCATTTCTATTTCGACAAAATGCCGTTCCAAATGTCCATTTACTTCATAATAACGATAGCCAATAATTCCCGCTTTAATCAACTTGCTCACAATCTCCCAAAACTTGCCTTGTTCCTCTTTGGTAAGTTTCACCCAATTAAAGATGTTCGAATCTCCCAAGTCGAAAAGTCTATCAACAGCATCCCAAACATTGTTTATGTCCAATTTGTCATTGGCTTGCAAATTTTCAACATCCGACTTCGTGGTAATTATGCTCTTCTCGACTTTGAATTCATTAAACTTATTTTCCAATTGCAATGAAGTTTCCATATTCCAAAGAATTTCACACTTTTTTTATCGACCTAAGTTCATTAACACTTTAAAATGCTATTCACATTTTCTCGAACTGCTCGAGCCAAACGTCGAGCAATTTTCGGTCTTCGTTGCCAACTAAATAATCCCCGAGAATGTCTTCAACAACTTGTTTGTAATTCACATCTTGCGAGTTCTTTCGTGCGATGACGACAATATTCGGCAATTTGTATCCCCCATACTTCCGATAAACACTCTCTGGCAATATCGCACCAATTAATGAAGCAAAAGGAACATAAGCGTAATGTTTATGGAATGAATTCCAATATCTTTTTATTTTTACTATATCAAATCCCATTTTTTTCAAGATAAATTTATATTTTTTCTTATCCCAAAAATCCAAATGGTTTGCCCAACTTGCTTCCTGTGAACCAAATATATGTCTGCCAAGTTGAAACTTGTATCGACGGGAAGCAAACAAATACAAAAAGGCACATAGTTGAAAATCGGGAGTTTCAATGTGCAAAATTCCACCAACTTTTAGCCAAGTTCGCCATCGAGAGAGTAACTTCAATGCCTCGGCACGATTAAAATGTTCGAAAAGATGATGCAAACGAACTTCATCAATCGAGTTTTCGGGAAATTGCACAGTCCTGATGTCTGCATACATATCTGCTTTTACATCCATTATTGTATGCTCGCTCGAAGGCAAATCTATATTCAGGTAGCCCTCAAGATATTTGTTCCCGCAGCCAAGATGCACTTTCATTCATTACTCCTACTTTTTTAAACCAATTTGTTTGAAAATATTATTGAATCTATGTTCGTAAGTATGTTCGGAAACTGCACGGCGAAACCCGTTATAAGCAATTTCTTTACGCAAACTATCATTGCCAAGATAATATCTGATTTTTTCGAGCAATTCCTTTGGTGAGTCGAATACCACAATTTCCTTGTCTTCGATGAAATAGTCCGAAATATTTCCAGCTTTTTCGGTAATTAAGAATCCCCCAGAGCCTGGAATCTCGAACATTCTTCCCTTGATTTGCTTTCCAAAGCGATGTATAGTAGCCTTGATGTTCTGAGGCAATCGGCTGATAGGCTGAAGTCTTATTTTTCTGTCGCAACGCCTTGTTACTAAAATACTTGCTAAACTTCTTGGCTTAAAGCCACCCGAAGCACGGCTAAAATTCAAGTTAATTTTTGAATTACGAAAAACTTTAAGCATTTCATTGAATTCCAAACGCCCGCTTGCCCAACCACGACCAAAGCAAGCTACATCGATACCATTACTCCTTAAAAACTTAACTATCCTTTCACGGTTGCTATGATTCTGTCCCACAAAAGAAACATCGAATCGATAAATAACTTTTTCGAAATCAAAGTCCGATGGAATTTGATACAAAAAATGGTTGAACCCCCATTGTGTTTGAACTACATTGTAAATCCCATACTTGTGATATCTGGGAATCGACTCGGCATCAGTAGTCGAAACAAAAGAGAAAAACGGTGCCCAATACCGAGAAAAGTTGTAAAATCGCCAATGGTCATCAGCAAACCAATTAAAGGTTGTTATTTTTAACTCATTTTTTATATATAACAAAACATCCTTTTGAAATTCATCGTTAAACAGAAAGAAAAAAATTAAGTCTGGCTGGTGATTTCGGACATACTCCAAAAGTTTTTGGTTCATTCCCTTCTGTCCAAGCTCACGATAATACACATCAAATGGGAAATGAACAACAGAATGCTCCCCATTGTTCATCTTCATTAGTGTATCATAAAAGTTATAGTATTCGAAGCTTAAGCCACGAGATGGAACACCATATTCGTATTTTAAACCACAAAAGATGATTTTCATTTTACAAAAAAAGCAAAATTAACACTTGTATAGCTTTCAAAAGCCAACTTGTTTGGAATAATTAATGGTAATTACTCAATTTATTCCACCCAAGCAAGTGTAAATTTTTTATTTATCATTACCAGATTGTTCTGTAGGGGCGACCGGCCGGTCGCCCCTACAAGTATTTTCAGACATAGGATGTTGCGAAAACATCCGATGTATTTTTGCAAGGCAATTGCTAATTATTTCAGTCGCATTCGTCCGAACAAGAGATTTTCAGACATCGGATGTCTGGCAGACATCCGATGTCTAACCGTGATGAATTCCATTTGGGTAACAAAGTCGGTTTTGCGATTATAATGTCTTGTAGGGGCGAATAATTATTAGCCCGTACAACAAAACACAATTTACAAGTATTCCTTCATCATCCCCATCGTAGAGGTAGACCTATGTATCAACCCTGAAAATGCTTTGGTGGATTATTTTGAATAATTACCTAATTAATAAATCGAAAGTAAATTTTTAGAAGAGCCTCTCTGGATTGTTGAATAACTTATCCAAGTTGGAATGGAAATGAAAAATGAAAGTGTTTTTTAAAATATGTTCAAACTCGACACTATTCTTTTGAACATCGGTTTGTGTCGAAAGGGAAGAGGATGTATTTACAACTTCTGCCGATTCAATTTCATCTTTCAAAGCGGCAATGGAGCGATTAAATGGAAATTTACGAAAGGCAATTTCAATGACTTCTCTTGCATCATTATGTTTTTGGAGTTTAAGATAGGATTTAGAAAGAAAAAAATAAAGCAGAGGGAATTCACCAAAATCGTGAATTCCCTCTTTGCACAACTCAATTACTCTTTCGTAGTTTCCAGAATTAAATTCATTGCTTACATTTTCGACAAAAGCGATAGGGTCTAAAGCTACGCCCATACTAATCTCGCCGACCAAAAAGACGAAGCAGGAATAAGAACAAATTGATAAAATCAAGATACAAAGTTAAGGCACCAAGAATAGCAAATTTGCCAAGCGCAGTTCCGTCGTCGCTTAATTCATAGAACATCTCTTTAAGTTTCTGCGTATCGTAAGCAGTTAAACCAACAAAGATGAAAACACCAATAATTGAAATTGCAAAATCCAATGCGGAGCTGGCTAAAAATATATTAATTATTGTGGCAAGAATGATTCCAATCAGCCCCATAAACAAAAAGCTGCCAAAGCTGGTAAGGTCGCGCTTCGTGGTGTAGCCATAAAAACTCATAGCAGCAAAGAGCGCCGCAGTAGTGAAAAAGACATTCTGAATAGAGGTCGCAGTATACACAAGGAAAATCAATGATAACGTAAGCCCATTCAGGAACGAATATATCACGAAAAGTAATCCAGCTGTCGAAGCTTTAAGAGACATAATTCGGGCGGAGAGAAAGAAAACCAAGCCAAGTTCAACAAGAAACAAAAAGATAAGCAAGCCCGGATTGTATGCGATATACTCAATCATAGAACTGGAAGCCACAAAAACAGCGGTCAAACCCGAAATCAACAATCCGCCAACCATCCAGGCATAAGTCTTTTGCACGAAAGATTGCAATGCAAGCGCCAATGATGGGTTCTCGAAAGAATTTAATCCCCTTTTCATAATCAAACAATTATTGTTACTAAAAATATAAAATCGTTTTTTCGATATAAAAATTGTTTAATCAAACATCAATGTGAATTATCCAGTTATAAGTGTCTTTGATTATTCCGTGCTGCAACCCCGTCAGTGTGTCGTACATCTTTTGAGCAATCGGTCCAATTTGATTATTGTTGATAATTAGTTCCTTATCGCGATAATAAAGCTTACCCACAGGTGAAATTGTTGCAGCGGTGCCAGTACCAAAGACCTCCTGCAAAGTGCCTCGTTCGTATGCTTCCAGAACTTCTTGAATCTTAATCGAACGCTCCTGAACTTTGATTCCCATTTGTCGGGCAAGATGTAAAACAGAATCCCGGGTCACCCCGGGGAGAATTGTGCCCTGTGTTAAAGGTGGAGTGATTAAAATATCATCAATTACGAACATTATGTTCATCGCACCAACTTCATCGACGAATTCGTGATGAATCCCATCGAGCCAAAGGACTTGCGAGAAGCCTTTTTCTTTGGCACGCTGTCCTGCATAAAGCGAGGCAGCATAGTTGGCAGCAGTTTTCGCCATTCCCAAGCCGCCTCGAACTACCCGAACGAATTGGTCTTCAATAAGTATTTTTACCGGATTTAATCCTTCGGGATAATAAGAAGCAACTGGCGAAGTTATAATTATAAAAGTATACTCCTGCGAAGGGTGAACCCCAAGGAAACAACTGCTACCAAAGCAAACGGGACGAATATAAAGCGATTCCCCTTTGACTTTGGGCACAAACTTGTGGTCAAGCTTAATAAGTTCGATAATTGCCTCGATAAATTTTTCCACATCGAAAGGAGGTATGCAAAGACGCTCGGCAGAAGATTGCATTCGTTTTGCATTCATCTCGGGTCGGAAAAGGTTGACCCCACCATTAACATCATAATAGGCTTTTAATCCCTCAAAAATTGTTTGACCATAGTGTAAAGTCATCATCGATGGTTCGAAACAAATAGGACCATAAGGAACGATTTTACCATCATCCCACTTTCCGTCGCGATAAAAGCTTATAAACATATGGTCGGAAAAATAGCGGCCAAAGCCTAAATTTTTCCAATCAATTGAATCAAAACGGGTTTGGGTTGCTTTTTCAATTTGTATTCCCATTTCTTCACCATTTGAAAAATTTTGAAATGTAATTTTACGAAAATTTTTACAATCCACGAAGTAAAACTACTTAATGTAATGAAAATGTGGAAAACTATAATTTCGACAAGTTTTGATAATCATTATAGATAAACAGGTTTTCTGCCCTTTTCAATTTTAAACACCAACACCATTTTAACAAATTTATCACAAAACTTTTAAATATATTCAAACAATACCTTTTGCCTGAATTTTTTTTAGTAATTTGCTTTTTTAAGACTTCGTTTTTACGAAGTTTAGTTATTATTAACAAAAAAGGAAAAAACAATGTCAACAGAAGGTTTTAATCCATTCAAAATGGCACAACAGCAATTTGATGCTGTTGCAAAGAAGCTTAATTTAGACCAAGCAACTTGCGATTTACTTCGATTTCCCGAGCGTGAATATCAATTCAACATCCCAATCCGTATGGATAACGGTACTTATCGTGTATTCCGTGGCTTTCGCGTTCAACACAACGATGCTCGTGGTCCGGCAAAAGGTGGTATTCGTTTCCATCCCAACGAAACAATCGATACTGTGCGAGCACTCGCAATGTGGATGACTTGGAAAACCGCAGTTGTCGATATCCCGTTGGGTGGCGGAAAAGGTGGCGTCGTTTGCGACCCACACGAATTAACTCTTCACGAGCAAGAGCAAATCTGCCGTGGTTGGGTCCGCCAGATTGTTCGTAATGTAGGACCATTACAAGATGTTCCAGCCCCGGATGTTATGACCAACAGCCAACATATGATTTGGATGCTCGACGAGTACGAAAAAATCACGGGAATTAAGGCTCCCGGATTTATAACCGGTAAACCACTTGGTTTAGGTGGTTCTTTGGGTCGAACCGAAGCCACAGGTTATGGCGTAATGTACACAGTGCGCGAAGCATTGAAGCACCTTGGAATTGATATCAAAAATACTACGGCTTCTTTCCAAGGCTTCGGAAATGTTAGCCAATATGCTCTCGACCTTTACACCCAAATGGGCGGAACAGCTATTGCGGTTTCCACTTGGGACCCGAAAGAAAAAAGAGCAATCACTTTCCGTAAAAAAACTGGAATTAGTTTCCAAGAACTGATTGGGATTACCAACAAGTTTGGTGAAATCGACAAAGAAAAGGCAAAAGACCTTGGCTATGAAATTCTTGATGGAACTGCCTGGATTGAGCAAGAAGTCGACATCCTCGTTCCTGCTGCTTTGGAAAACCAAATCAACAAAGACACAGTGCAGTTAATCAAGCCATCGGTCAAAATAATTGCCGAAGGTGCAAATGGACCAACAACTCCCGAAGCCGACGAAGTTCTGAAAGCCAAAAAGATTCACGTTATTCCAGACTTCCTCTGCAACGCCGGCGGTGTTACCTGCTCCTACTTCGAACAAGTTCAATCCAATATGAACTATTATTGGACAAAGGAAGAAGTTCTGCAGAAACTTGACCAAAAGATGACAAGCGCCTATCATTCCGTCTTGGACCTTGCAATTAAGAAAAATGAATATATGCGCGATGCCGCTTATATGATTGCTATTACCAGAGTTGCCGATGCTGTTAGGCTTCGCGGTTGGGTTTAATAATTAACTTTTCTAAGTATTTAGGCCCACCCCATTGCGGGTGGGTTTTTTGTTTTTTACTTAAATACTAGAAGGTTCGAGCGAAAAAGTCCACTTAATTTCTTTCGCCATTGTCCGATAGACTAATTTCTTTGAAGGTATCTTTAAACCATATTGAGGAGAATAAAAACAATCTTCAATTTCGATGCTTGTGTCGGGAAATGAAGCCACAATTTCAACATTTCCATTTTTAAAATACACTATGTTCCCATTTATCGAAACTTCAACATTTGGATGTAGATGCAAGAAAATTAATTTTTCGCCTTTAAGATTTAAAGTATCTAAAATCTCTATGCGACTCAACTCAAATCCAACTTCTCGCCTGCAAACTCTTGGGTAAGCATAGTGTTCGCCGACAATTTTGTTTTGACTTGTGTAAATCAAACGTGAACGGGTCCGATGCTTGTATATCCAGAATAAATCATCAGGATTTTGTGCGCGCAAAAGGTTCTGCTCTTTGCCTTGCCAAACAATTGTATTGTGCATTTTCGTTGAACGGAATAGGTTCCTTTCCTCAGCAGAGCAAGTATAACAATAGGTTCCTGGGTCAACAATAAAATCCTTTCCAAAAGCGAAAAGAGTGATGGACAACTGGTCGTTGTGCGAATGTCCTCCCTTTCCGTTTTGGCCAATATCCCCACAGCGAAACGTCAAATAGTAATAAACTGATTTAACAATGTAAATACCAAAGTTTGGAAATGCGAAAAGTGTTGGAAGCACAACTATTTTTGGTTTAGGCAAAGCCAAATTAGCCGAAACAGATTTCGAGAAGAAAGTTTTGCTGGCTTTTGCATTCTTTACATCACAAGATAAACATTCAACTAATCTATCCAAAATATCACGATTTAAAACATTTTCATAGTTTTCCTCGAATACAAGAAAATCGTTGAAAAAATAGTTTAGACGTATAAAATATCCGCTATCGGTGTCGCCAATTTGTTCTATTTCGCCATTTGGCTTTCGTATTGCAAAAGCAAATTCAACAATCTTACATAGCTTCCTTTTGAAATCCTCAGGTAAATCAATTTTCATATCCAGACCAACCGAAAATTTTTGCTTAGAGTATTTTTTTAGTCTTTTGCAACACTTCCAATCATAAGATGTATATTGGGAAAGGGAAAATACTTTTTCCTTTGTCAAAGAGTTCAGAATATATAAAGCAAAAAGCAACATTTCGGCTGTTTGAATATGATAGTAAGTTGAGCATTCAAAGTTGCCTCCATCGGAAAAGAATTGATATTCGGTTTCATTCAACAACTCCTGCAAACCAAAAGCAAGTATCTGGCTTGTAAAGTTGCAATTGGGCAAATATGCACCAGCAAAAATCAAAGAAACAATATTGGCAAAATAGTGGTTTCCACGCAGGCCATCGGACCATTCAAGATTTTGAAGAATAAACAATAAATGTTTATAAATACTTTCGATGAACTCTTTTAGGAAAAGTTCATCGAAAAGACATCCACAACTTTTGAACATATCGAAAGAAACAAGCCAGTTCGCCATTCTTATTCCAACATCCATAGGGGAACGCCATTGCACTGTGTATCCAACAGGATTGACAGCAATAAAATTTAGTATTTGGTTTTGAAATTCCTCGATGCAGAGCCTTGCAAATTCTGGATTCGAATCGCGAAAAAGCTTATAGTTATAAGCCAAGACAGGAAGATGCTGCATTTTTCCCAGTTCCCACGGGTGTTTAATGTCGTTTCCTAACTCAATTTTTATTTCTTTGTAGAAAGCTGGCTCCCAAACAAAATTATTGACAGGGTTCGACCAAAAATCAATCAAATTGTAATTCTTTTCGTTCAGGTAAGTAAGTAGGAATCGTGCTTTCGCTTTCCAAAAGTCAGGAAGTTTGTCCAAAATCTCATTCAAAGAAAGTTTTGTATTTCTGCTAATCCACCCAGTGCCAAGCAAATTGAAGCGGTGGTTTAATATATGTTCGCCAACTTGCTTCAACTTCTCACTATGATGCTCCAAGACGACTTTATCTGGAACAGTGAAATAACCTGTTTCTAAATCCGAAAACCAATCGGGAACTTCTTGGGAAATAATCTCCAACAAATTTTTTTTTGCTTTATTAATATTAGATTTTTTGAAGATTCTGGCTAAAACCTTCCTAAAAGCGACGGAGAAAGGAATTCTTGTCAATTTCCAAAATTCAGACAAAGCGAACTCCTAACGATACAACAAATATTTAGAACGAATTTTAACAAATTCATTCAAGCCATTTGAAAGATAATCCTTAAACTTTGTTTCGTTTCCATCGATTAAGTAATCGAACAATTTATCAGTTCCAGTGACTTTTTTAAACATTTCAACTGATTGCAACTTGAGGTTTTCGAATAAATCGGGAAATTTTTTCCTGACTTCAAACAAAAGGGTCATTCCATACGTAAATAATCTTGCATCTTTGTTTGAGTCGAAAGATACTTGAAATCCCATTCCTAAATGTTTAGAACTATGGATACTCTTTTTGGAATTTATGACTTTAAAAACCACACCGTCGAAATTCAACTTTGAAATCAAAGATTGCACACGGTTGAAATTCGCACGCGGAATTGAAAAAAACTGAAAAGGTAAATTTGTCCCAACGCCAAGATTGAAAATTTTTAATTCGCCCAAAGCCCCAAACATTGCAAGCCCCCTAACCGCATTAGGTGATGTAACATTTGGCGAAGTGGGTATCCATTCCAATCCTGTATTTTCCCATTTCATATCGCGACGCCAGTTCTCCATTTTTACCACTGTCAATTTACACTTCTTGGGAGTACCATTTTTCCCAAGCCAACCTTCTTCGTTAATCATCGTCGCCAGCTCTCCAATAGTACAACCATGAATGTATGGAATTGGAATGATGCCCACGAACGAAGCCTTCTCGATTTCCAGAACATTGCCATCGACCAAGTTCCCACCCAACGGATTCGGTCGGTCCAGCACAACAACCTGTACCCCAGATTCCGCCGAAGCAAGCATAACATAATACAAAGTGCTGATAAAAGTATACGAGCGAACCCCAACTTCTTGCAAATCCACTACAATTACATCCACAAGCGACATTTGGAACGGTGTTGGTTTCCGATTGTTTCCATACAGCGAAAAGACAGGCACCCCGTAAATCGAATCGTCGGGAACAAATTTCCCCGCTGGAACAGTGGTGTAGAAACCATGCTCTGGGGTGAAAATCGCTTTCAACTCGAAATTGGGATTATTAACGAAATGTTCAACAGTAAGTTTTTGTCCCCGAGACCGACTCGCCGAATTTGTTAACAAGCCGACTCTTTTGCCCCAAAGCAACTTAAAATCGCTTTGAATTAAAACATCAATTCCAAGTAGGACCTCATTGCTACCTGATTTCTTGCCAAGTAAGGGGAAATTGAGCAAAATTAACAAACATAAAACGAGAACTTCCTTCCTCCGAAAGAACATTTCCAAAAATTGTAATTATAAATTTCAAAATTAAAAAACTATCTTGTATATGGAGTTTGAAGATATTTATTAGCTTGCTCGTGTGAATCCCGGAAATTTTTCCACGAAAGCACTTTCTGATACTGCATTATAGCATATTTTCTTTTCCCTTGTAAATCGAAAATTTTTCCGATTTTCAAATTTAGATAAATCATAAAAGGCGAAGGTCCATCTTTGTCCAACTTTCGGGAAAGTTCATCACATTTATAAAAATAATTCAAAGCCTCATCGTATTTGCCTTTTTCCATCAAGGCGCTCCCAACGTAATATAGAGCTTCTCGGGCGGTCAGCAGGTCGTAGCCGGGCTTTTTTTCGCTATACCATTTAAGTATTCTCTGCCAATGCTCTAACCATTCATCAAGGATATAGAGCGAAACCAAACAACGGCCCAAGTATCTTTGGAAAACGGGATTATTAGGATATTTTGCAACGAGTTCTCTTGCAATCTCCAAAGCAGAGTAGAAATCCTTCTCAAAATCGTAATAAATTTGCATTAGAACAAACTTTGCCTCTACGCTTGCGTATCGAGCATATTTGCTCGAAGCTTGCAGTTGAAGTATTCCCAGCTTTTTATCGCCCTTATGTAGAAAAAGCATCAGTGGCTTAATAACAGGATATTGCTCGGGTAGGACCTCGGCGAAATAATTATAAATTCCAGTTCCAAGCATAATGTCGTAATTATTCGGTGCTATTTCCAAACATTTCAACAAAATTTGATATGCACTATGCCCATCCGACGCAGCACGAAACCAATTTTCCCGAACAACGTGGAACCTACCACGGTAGCCAAGAGCCCCTCCTTTGAAAAATAATGCACTTAATTCAAATTCATTTGTATCGAGTATCTGGTCGCAAACATCCAAAACTTTCTGGATTTTTTTGAGAAAAGAATTGTCATATTCTCGGGAGTCCCGAAAAACCGCTATTTTCCACCAATCTACCATTGCGTTGAGAAAATACCCAGCTGGCAATTGCGGATATTTTTTTATCACTTCGTTAAAGCATTTCTCGGCTTTGTCAAACTCCATATTGTAGATGTAATCGGCACCAAGCAGGACTAAACTATCGGCATCGGTTTTCATTGCAGGCCATTGGCTATGCAGGTGCATCGACGAAAGTAATAACATCAAGAAAAGCAAGCCAATGCTCAAATAATTACGTTTAATTGTGCTCCACAATTTGGACATATCGCTTTGCCTTGTTCTTTTTTGTAATTGATTTTCGCAAAATATCTTTGACGTTCAATAACAAGAAAATTACATTGAGGACAGTAAGTATTCTCTGCATCTGGAATATCGGTATTACCAATATAAACGTAATTCAAACCAAAAGACTTTGCAATTTCCCGAGCCCGAATCAAAGTAGAATACGGTGTCGGAGGTTTGTCGAGCATTTTGTATTGTGGATAAAATCGACTGAAATGCAAGGGAATATCTTTGGAAATTGAAGCAATAAAATTCGAAATTTTTTCGAAGCTCGAATCCGTATCATTCTCACCCGGAATCACTAAATTGATAACTTCTATATGTATTCCCAATGAATATACTTTCTCGATGTTATCGAGAACAGGTTTCAGATGTCCACCAGTTATTTTCAAATACTTTTGGTCATCAAAAAATTTTAAATCTATGTTTATTGCCTCAAGTAATTTTTCATTATCAACTATCTCAAGCATTTCTTTGCTAAAATAGCCATTCGAGACAAATAGATGGAAGAGATTTTTGGTCTTTTCATTCTTGCGGGCAAGGTTGATTATATCGCGAGCATATTCAAAAAAAATTGTAGGCTCGGAATATGTATATGCAATTCCGTCGACATTATATTCTTCTGCGATTTTAACTATTTGTTCGGGCGGAACTGTTGTACTCATTAATAAATTCTCGGGCTTAAGTTTAATCGATTGCGAAAGATAACTATTCTGGCAATTCGAACATTTGAAATTACACCCCGGTGTTCCAAAAGAAAGTACTCTGGTTTTAGGTTTAAAATGATAAAATGGCTTTTTCTCTATCGGGTCGATTGCAACTCCATCAATTTTCCCATAAGTGTAGGAATACAGCGTTCCTCCTTTATTAAATCGAACACGACAGATACCCCCATAGCCATTTTTAATCTCGCAATAATGATTACAAAGATTACATCGAACAGCTAAATCGGGCAACTTATCGTAAAGAATAGCCTCGACCATTGGAAACTCTCATAGAAGACCCAAAGTTTTCATATCGGCTTCAAAATTCGACGGTTTTATTTTAATCAACCAACCTTCGCCGTAAGGGTCTTGCAATGCAACATCTGGGTTATCTAATACAGCTTTGTTAACCTCCACAACTGTTCCACTCAACGGCGAAAGAATGGATTGTGTTCTTAAATCGGATGAGAATATTTGGAAGTAAACACTGCCCTGCCTGATTTCATCTCCAACCGATGGCAAGTAAATTGTTTGTATTTTCCCGAACGAAAACAAAACTGCACGCTCAACGCCAAGCACGACCAAACCCTCGTCGTTCATCATCATCCAAGAGTATTGACCTACACCCTGAATGTTGCTTATTATCTCGTTTTGCAAAGGCGATTTAATACCATTTTTGATTTGGCTCACAACAATACTTTTTGCTCTGTCGATAACTCGGCGCAATTCTTCGCGAGTAAATGGCTTAGCAATATAATCGAACGCACCAAACTGCATTGCTTGCAAAGCGGTATTAATTGTTGCGTAACCTGTTATCATAATAACAAGTATCTTTTCGTCCACTTCTTTGGCTTTGCGAAGAAATTCAAGCCCATCGATTTCGGGCATCATCAAATCTGTTAAAATTATATTTGGTTGAAATTTGTTGAGCAAATCGAGCCCTTCGACAGCGGATATTGCAGTGAATATTTCAATATCATCATCCTTTTTAAGTATTCTCTTTATGCTGTCTAAAACAATTTGCTCATCGTCGACAACCAAAATTTTTACTTTGTCACTACCCATTTTATTTAATATTAATTTTGTTGAACTTCGCTTTCAAAAAATGCAGGCAAAACAATTTTAAAAATTGCCCCGCCCGATGGTGCAGTATCAACTTCGATTGTTCCGTGGTGCCGCTCGACGATTCCCCACGACACAGCCAATCCTAATCCACTGGTACTTTTTGTCGAAAAGAATGGTTCGAAAATCTTATCCATCAGATTCTCGGGAATGCCGGGACCTGTGTCTTCAACGGAAATAATACATTTCTTCTGTTGGCGATAATATTCACTCGAAACAGTGATTTTACCTTTGTACTTCATCGCATCAGCAGCATTTATAAGGAAATTCAGGATTACTTGTTGGATTTGTTTGGCATCGGCTTTAATTTTGGGAATTCTCTCTTCCAAAAAAACATTAATTTCAATATCCTTAAACTGTGGAAGGCGATGCACTAACTCAAGTGCTTGACGAATAATCAGATTGGGGTCGACAATTTCAAGCCTCGGTGTATATTGCTTAGCAAAATCGAGCAGATTACGAACAATATCCCTACACCGAAGGGTCTCGCGAATAATTATTTTAATGTCATCCTGCAATGGACTATCGCTTTCAAGTTCATCAAGAATACTTTCTGCATAGGAGAGAATTCCCGTCAGCGGGTTGTTAATCTCGTGGGCAACCCCAGCAGCAAGTTTCCCCAAAGCAGCAAGCTTTTCGCTTTGAATAAGCTTTTCCATCAATTGTATTTCATTAGTTGCATCGCGCCCAATTGTACAGGTTCCAATAATTTTCCCGCTGTAGTCAGTCAAAGGAAATCTTAGCATACGAAAATGATGTTCTTCGCCATTTATTGTAACTGTTTCGTTATACATTCGTGGTTTCCCAGTTCTTAAAACTTCTGCGTCGTGCATTCGAACAGTTTTGGCAATGGGTGCAGGCAAAACTTCTTCTGGGGTTCTACCAATAAAATCCTCGGGTTTCAAATTAAATGCCTTCGCAATTACAGGATTTACAAGAATATATTGTCCATTCAAATTTTTCATACTTATCCAATCTTGGGCATTATTGATAAAGCTTTTTAACTTTTGCTCCAAACTTTCTACTTCTCTTTTCAAATAAACAAGCTCTGTAATTCTATGCCAGTTAGAAAGAATAAAACGAACATTCCCTTTGGAATCGAAAATCGGCGAACGGGTTACTTCCCAATAAGTTTCGTTCGGAGGCGGTGTGGTGTGAATCATCATATGAGGCTTCTTCGTTTCGCATATATAATCGATTATTTCTTGCAAACCTTTTTTATCGCAGTTAATATCGGCAATATTAAGCACCTCGAAGCACTTTTGACCAATAATTTTATCTTCTTCAATGCCCACAAACTCGCAAAAAGCACGATTTGCACGCGTGATGGTTTGGTCTAAATCCATTACAACCGTTAAATCTTGTAGGCTGTCGAAAATAGATTTAAGGAAAAAATTATCATCTTCAATAATTCTTTCCAATTTTTCGAGGGATTGAATTTTATTATCCAGCTCTTCGTATGCAAACATTAAATCCCAAAAGATATGTGCAATTGAATGTTCAATTAATTTTATCTCTGGGCTTAATTCTTTTTTCAATTGTTTTACAAAATCATCATTACCAGTTAATTCAATAACAAGCTCAACTCCGGGAATTTCAAGAGCCTTTCGGTAATCTTGGAATATCATCAGGCCAAGTTCGCGTGCATATTGAACGCCTTCGGCATTGGGGTTAATATCCACAACAGCAACAACTTCGATGTTCAATTCCTTGATTTGCTTCCCTTGAATCAACTTCAAAATTGCAAGACAACCCTTCCCGCCACCAATTATAATTCCTTTCATTTCACCTCCTGTTTACTTTCAATGGGCTTTCCATTGGGGAATTCACTCTCGAGCATATCCGCATAATCCTCTATAAATTCCCGTAAACTTCCGTAAAAAGCCACAGGCTTTATCGTAAAATGAAGAAGTATTCGATTTAATTTTATTGGAATATAAGGATATAGCTTCTTTAGATTCATAATTCGGTAATTATAAAACGCGGAGCCATCTTCGGCAACTAAACTTTTCTTGACCTCGATTGGAAATTCATTCCCTTTGATTACTTGGTCAAATGTTTTTAATCCTTTTGCGACGGCATAGGAAACAATGTTGCCACAACTCCACAAATCAAAATCGGAAACATCCTGCATCAAATCGAAATCAATCCATCGATAATTCCCGGTATCCGATTCGACTATGATGTGGTCATTACGTATATCCCCGTGGCAAAGCTTAATCTCGTGCAAAAACAATATGGCTTTGAAAGAATCCAGCAGTTTCCATAGAATCTTAGGCAAATCTTCGTTGAAGTAATCGAGATGGCTTTTCTTTTCGATAAGCGGAACATATTGAAAGAAGGATTTACCACGAATGAAATCAATAATACGCACGGCGTTGTTCTTTTCGTCGTAACACACAAAACCTTGCATAAACCGATTATCCCCACGCACCAATTTCAACACCTCTCCTTCTTTTTGCGGATTACGATAGCAGCGGATACGCAAAAATCCAATATGCACATAGAATTCCTCGTGGAAAACCATTTTCAATATTTTTTCACTTCCGTCATTCAAATCTACAGCACTGAAGACCCAATACTTCGGCTGCTCGTCGATTCCAAAGCGTGGCTCTCGCATATTCCCACGAACAAGATAATCCCCGCAATTCAATCTGATGATATCCCCGCGATTTATTTTCATCCAATCAGTTGTATCGGTGATGATTTTAATCCGATAAGGATTTACTCTCCACCCAAGATATTGCTCGACCTTTTGTGCTAATAATTCTTTATCTTCGTTCATACTTAATCTCATTGTAAATCATTTCTTGTTTGTATTTTGGAAGCTTCTTAACAACTTCAAAATACGAATCTTCTATCAATTTTTTTACAAGTTTAATAGGCGCGTATTCATCAATTATTAACGAAATCCAATACTTTTTGTTTAAATGGTATGCAGGGAGAACAAAAGAATAGCTTTCACGCAGTCTTACAACTTCTTCTGGGTCGGCTTTTAAACTAACCATCAATGGGTGCGAAACCAAATCGACTAAAAGGAACATTTTGCCCATCACTTTGAAAACAAGTGTTTCCTCATCGAATGGAAAATCTTCGAGAACATAAGGCAAATTCAAACATAATTCCCTAATTTCCAATACATTCATATCTTTTGTGCTATGTTCTTTTTATCGAAATAATTAAGTTGCATTTTTTATTGAAAACAAAAATTAAATGGTTATGCAAAACTCAAATTATAATTTTGGATTGAATAATCCAATACAAATTATAACAAACAAACCGAAAGAAGATTTAACCCGAGCAGACATTATCAAAGTTATCAAGCAAATGGAACTTGAGCGAATTACTTTCCAATATGTTGCAATCGACGGAAGGCTCCGTCAGATGCAAATTCCAATTCAAAGCATTTACCAAGTGGAGTCAATTCTTGCCGACGGCGAACGTGTCGATGGCTCCTCTCTTTTTAAAGGTATTGTAAGCACTGGCAAATCTGACCTTTATGTGGTTCCGTTGTACAAAACTGCATTTGTAAATCCATTCGACAAAAAGAGCTTGGGCTTCGTTTGTCGCTTTTTCGACAGCAATGGTAATCCAGCTGAATTCACTCCCGATACGATTTTGAGCAAAGCTCATCAGTTGTTATTAAAATCTACTGGCTACGACCTGAAAGCTTTGGGTGAATTGGAATTTTATCTCATTTTTGACCAACCACGAAAAATGTTTATGCTTTCCAAACAGCAAGGCTACCATGCAAGCCCTCCTTTTGCCAAAACTACACTTGTTTTAAACGAAATTGCTTCTTTGATTGCCCAAATTACGGGCTCGGTGAAATATTGCCACAATGAAGTTGGCTACATAGAAAATCTTCAAAGTGAAATCCCCGAGTTAAATGGAAAAACTGCGGAACAACTCGAAGTTGAATTCTTTTTAACCGACATCGAAGACCTTGCAAATTATCTTGCCCTGTCGACTTGGATAATTAGGAATGTGGCATACCAGAACAATTGCTTTGCCTCGTTTTTCCCTAAAATCGACCCGGGTCATGCTGGTAATGGCTTACATTTCCATCTTGCATTAACAAAAGACAACAAAAACATAATGGTCGACAACTCCGGAGAACTATCCACCGAAGCATTAATGCTAATCGGTGGCTTATGCCATTACGCTCCGAGCCTAACCGCTTTTGGCAATACAGTTACAGCATCATATCTCCGTTTGGTTCCCGGGCAAGAAGCCCCAACAAAAGTTTGCTGGAGCCACTCAAACCGAAATTCGTTGATTAGAGTTCCTTTGGCTTGGAGCAAAGCAAACAATCTAGCTTCGAAAATCAACCCACAGCAAAAGGAACTTTTCGAATACCACGACACTCGCCAAACAGTCGAATTCCGAAGCCCAGACGGTAGTGCTCTTGTTCATCTTTTGCTTGCCGGGCTAATCTTGGCTGTTCAGTGGGGTTTGACCAATAGCCAACGCTCGTTAGAAATTGCCAAAAAATACAACGTCACCGAAGACCCAAAGAGTTTAGAAAACAAAGAACTCGAAATTCTTGGACGAAGCTGCGTCGAGTCGGCTGAAAAACTTCTTCAGAAACGGCACCACTACGAACGCGAAGGCATTTTCCCCAAAGAAGTTATCGACTATTATGCAAAACTACTGCTTGCCGAAAACGATAAGGACTTGAACCAAAGACTTATCTCTTTGCCCGAAGAAGAAAGATTGATTGAATCGCGCAGAATTATGCATAGAAATTTACACCGTTGTTAATCGTACAAAAATAAATGAGCTTTAAAGAAACCCCTATCACGCTTATACTTTTTATTTTGATAGCGGGAACATCTTTGCTTGCTTTATTCAAAGCAGGTGATTTGAAAAGTCTGCTTGCTTTGAATCCTTTCTCGGTTTTTCATAGAAAAAAGTATTACCAAGTTCTAACAAATATCTTTGTCCATTACGATTTTACCCATTTGATTTTCAATCTTTTGACTTTCTATTTCTTTTCACCACAACTTGAAACAACAATTGGAAGTTTTGCTTTTGCAGTATTATTTTTAACTGCTGGCGCGGTTTCATCTATCCCTTCCCTCATAAAATATCGAAACAATCCATTATATTTTTCGCTCGGAGCCTCTGGGGCAATTTCAGGTGTCGTTTTTTCTTTTATCTTTCTCTACCCAATGTCGAGGATTTATTTCTTTTTTATTCCATTTGGCATCCCAGCGCCCATCTTTACACTGCTCTATCTGATTTACTGCATTTATGCATCGAAAAGGGAGACTACAATAAACCACGAAGCTCACTTTTGGGGAGCGGTCTGGGGCTTGGTTTTTACAATCCTAATCCATCCTGAATCAGTCTCAATTTTCCTTTGGTGGATGGGAAAAATCTTTTAATCTATGGGCTGATTGTCGAAAAACTTATTATACCATAAAGCAAGATTCAAAAGAGTAAAAATGCGAAAAGCATACTTTCCTTTGCCAGCGCGATGCTTCAGCAAAATATTATTCACATATTCTAAATTGACAAACTTTTTCAAAAGATTAGAATTGTTAAGGGTATCGTGAGCAAAATTGAACCATTGATTCCGAAGCCATTCATTTATTGGAGCCCAAAAGCCCTGTTTCTTTCTGTAAATAATTTCAGGGGGCAAAATTCCTTCGACTGCCTTCTTCAAAAGATACTTTGTGGTTTTACCATCGGGAACTTTCAGCTTTGCAGGCAAAGACATTGTAAATTCAACAATTTTGTAGTCCAAAAAAGGAACCCGAGCCTCGATGCTGTTTGCCATCCCCATTTTATCTATCCGCATAAGCAAAAGTTCAGGAAGCCGTTGCGAAATTTCGACAAAAGTAACCCATTGTAAAAAATCCAGATTTCCATCGCTCAATGCCAAAGCTTCCTTATAAATCGAAGAGACATAACTCCAAGGTTTATATTTCAAATGCTTGTATTCCGGATTCAGCAAAACATCTAATTCAGTTGGTGGAAATATTGAAATCCCACTCCAATAGTATTCTTCGTCGTATGCACTTCGGCGAATTAATTCCAAAGGCAAGTATTGATTTGCAGAGTTAAAAACAGGTTTTAAGAGAAAATATATTGATTTCTTTAAAGCACTGGGGAGGAAATCAAAATTTTTCCAAATGCTGTGGTAAAATTTGTAATCACGAAGTAGCCAGTTATATCCAACAAATTGCTCATCGCTGCCTTCGCCAACTTGAACAACGATTGTGCCTGTATCTCGAGTTAATTTGCTCAAAAAGTAAATTGGAATGCAAACGGGGTCGGCATTCGGTTCATCTTCGAACCACACAAGCTCCTGAACTACATCGAAAGCATCTCTGTCGTCGATTAGAATTTCATTATGATTTGTTTTGAAAATTTCGACAATCTTTCGGGTATATTCCAATTCGTTATATTTTGCAAGTTCCTTAAAACCAATAGTAAATGTATCGACAGGTCTATCCATCAATTCGGACATCAATGCAACATTTAAGCTGGAATCTATTCCTCCACTTAAAAAAACACCAAAGGGAACATCGCTCATCATCCTGTCTTTAATCGCAACCCGCAAAAGGCGAATTATTTCTGTTGTTGCTTCTTTCTCGCTTATATCTAAAATTCTTTCCCTTTCGAATGGATTCCAGTATCTTTCAAATCGTGGTTGGCTTTTGCCTCTTTCCAAAACAAAAAAATGAGCTGGTGGAACCTTTTGAATATTAAGAAACAATGTGGAATGATTCGAACTTGCCCCAAAATTTAAGTAGCTCGATAATTCATTCCAGTTCAGCTCTTTCGCAACCAATGGATGCTTTAAAATTGCTTTGATTTCCGAGGCAAACACAAAAAAATCATTTTGCTGATAGTAATAAAGTGGCTTCTTTCCAATTCTATCTCGAGCACCAAAAAGCAGCTGTTTTGCTTCGTCCCATAAAACAAAAGCGAACATCCCCGAAATCTTTTTCACTACCTCGAATCCCCATTCTTTGTATCCATTTAGGATTACTTCGGTATCGGTGCGCGAACGAAACTTATAACCTTTACTTATTAATTCTTCTCGCAATTGCAAATAGTTGTAAATTTCCCCATTAAAGACAATGGTTACAGAGCCATCGGCAGTGGACATTGGTTGGTTTCCTGCGGGAGTTAAATCGATGATTGAGAGTCGTCGAAATCCGAAACCACAGTGCCCACTCTTTGAAATCCAAATCCCATCGCTATCTGGTCCCCTGTGGATTATCGTATTGGTCATCGATTCGAGAATTGGAGGGGTAATGCAACTTGGAATTCGGCTTTCAGTTGAACAGAGGACCCCGCCAATGCCACACATTAAATTTTTACCTGATTAATGAGGCAGAATTAATGATTTCTATCATCTCCTTTACTGCTTGCTCAATTCCAACAAATACGGAACGGGAAATAATCGAATGTCCTATACTTAACTCATCAATAGCATCAATTTTACATATAGGCAAAACATTGCGATAATTCAAACCGTGACCTGCAGCTACTCTTAAACCTATTGATTTAGCATAGTGTGCAGCGTTCTTAATCTTCTCTAACTCTTGTAAAATATCCTGCTCTTTGACCAAATTAGCATATTTCCCCGTATGTATTTCAACAATATCTGCCCCGGCTTGCTTCGAAGCATCAATTTGGCTCTGTTCGGGTTCAACAAAGAAACTTACCTCGATGCCAGCACTATGCATTGTAGAAACTAATTCAGAATACCTTTGAACATCTTTTGCAACATCCAAACCACCTTCGGTGGTTAGTTCCATTCTTTTTTCGGGAACAATAGTAACCATATCGGGTTTAATTTTCAATGCAATTTGAATAATTTCGGGAACTGCAGCCATCTCCAAGTCAAGTTTAGTAGAAACTACTTGGCGAAGAAGCTCAACATCGCGGTCTTGTATGTGCCGTCGGTCTTCGCGAAGATGGCAAACAACCCCACGAGCGCCTGCAAGTTCACATAACATCGCAGCAAGCACTGGGTCGGGCTCATTACCACCACGAGCCTGCCGAATTGTTGCTATATGGTCAACATTAACATTTAAAGTAATCATTTACTTCACCAAATTAAAAATTCAAAATTACGAAAAGTCAGGCTTCCGAAGGCGAAACAAAGAACTTTGGTGTTTCAATCTATGACAGAAAACTTCCCAAAAATTTCAGAATCTTTGTATCGCACTTTGAAGAAGTAGACACCAGAAGGCAACTTTGTTGGAAAATTTTCGAAAGCGACTACGCGAATCTTGTTAACTATGGAGATTTTAAATGTATTCGAAGGCAAGCTTATTTCGTTTAAATTAGAATCGAAGATTCTTAATTCCACAGAACCATCAACAGGTGCATTTGGTGGAACAGGAAAATTCAAATGCTCCTTTCCGAACTTCCAAGGATTGGGAAATGCAGATGTTGTCGCAAAAGTCTTGTAACCATAGCTCAAAAATAATGAATCTGCAATCAAATTTCTATCGCCTTGAAATTGATAAAACACATTTCTTGGGTATAATTGAATTCCGTTCCCTGTTGGTATTTCGGAAAGGATAATTGTGCATTCACGCGCAGAATCTTTGATTTGGTTTATTCCAGAATAAGAATCAATATTTGCAAGATAAATAACAAGAGTATCGTTGAGAGTTTCAAAAGTTATTCCCGGAAAAACAAATCTCAATGCCATAATCTCCAATGGTCTTAAAATGTGATTCGAGATAGAAGTTCCATTGAACTTTTGGTCTAAATAATACTTCACTTCAGGGAATAACTCAGCATTTGGTAAAAGATTGGGACGGGCTCTGCCCCCAGAGTAATAAAGATAAGGCAAAAAATTCGCCAAAGCCTCGGAAATTGAACTACCACAAGCTTTCAAAGCAAGCTCAAGGGAAAGCAAGGCGGAGTTCCCCCTACCAATATTTCGCCAAACTTCCACAATAGGAAAATCTCCAAACCGCTTATAAAGATACTGCAAGAATATTGCATAACGATAACCAACATAGTAAGTTGGGTCTGAAAGAACATACTTTTGCAAATCCCGGAACAAACTTGCAACAAATTGTAAATAATCTTTTGTTTCCGGATGCACCCGCCACTCCATAAAAGTGCTTGTCATCTCGTTAAACGAGGGGAAATTCGGGTCGCCATAACCAAATTGAAACAAATGGTGAAGTTCGTGGGCAGTTGTAATCTTCAAACCCAAATACCCCGATTCCCGAAAAGTTGCCCTTTTAGTCCCATTGGAAAAAAATGCTGTATCGTAGGGACTAAAATCATTATCAAGGATTGAATAACAAGCAAATTTTTGAAATACACCGGGTTCTTTTATTTCAATGTCGGGAATAGTCCATCCATAAGCAACTTCATCGGCTAAGCCGTTACCAATTTCCCAAAGGTAAAAATCATAAGCATCGGAACCGCCACGTCCACTATCTTTCGGCGGTGGGTCGAATCCCATAACATCAACATACACTTTATAAGCATATTCAAGGTAATATAAAGCAGAATCTACATAATCGGGAATCCCATTCCTGTTTAAATCAACCAACGGAACCCTGTTGCTTCCCGATGTATCGTAGTGAACAGCGAAAAGCCCATCCGAAGAGTACGCAACGCATTGGTTCTTGGGCCTTCCAGTAGAATCAAAATAAACTGTAGACAGGACCCTATCCTTAAAATCTTTATTATACAAAAAAGGGAAGGTTAAACACTTGGTTTCTTCTTCAAATGAGAAAATAGGATAAAAACTTAAAAGAAAGATGAAAATGGAAATTAGAAAGGCTTTAAAAGGCATCGTCGGAAACCTATCTGAACATTTCTTTAATCATTCCCCAAGACCGATAAAAGCCATTTACCTTATGTTCAACATTCACAGTATTTGAATACGAGGAAGTTCCATCCTTGAAAACAATTTTAATCCGATAAGAATACGAGTTCCCAACGACTTTATCATTTTCCGAATCTTTCAGGAAAGCTTCTTGGTCAACATATTTATAATACGAAGGAAAGCCTTTTGCGTTCAGCGTGGTAATCTTTTTGAAAGAATTATTATTCACAGCCCTCTCGAGTTCGAAAAGCAAGACATTCTTTTCATTCAAAGTTTTGAACTCCACAACAATGTCTTTGCCGTTGGATGTAGCAGTGAAAGTTTCTATGTAAGTTTCAACACCAAATGCAATGCCAACCGCAGCTATGAACAAGAATATTTGAAATAATTTTTTCATATTCCAAGATTTTTAACATTCTAAATTACAAAAAAAATTATAAAAAAATCAATAAATCTTAAACAAAAGTTCGATGTCGATTTTGTATTTTTGCATTTACAAGAGGAAGTAAATGTTTAAGATAATTTTACCAATTTTCGAAGGTCCACTGGATTTGCTGCTTTACTTCATCAAAAGAGATGAAATAAACATTTACGATATTCCAATTGCCCGAATAACCGATGAGTTCCTTAATTACATAAGATTAATGCAAAGCCTCGACATCGAACCAGCAAGCGAATTCCTCGTTATGGCGGCAACGCTTATGGAAATCAAAGCAAAGATGCTTTTGCCTAAGGAAAAGAATCTACAAGCAGAAAAAGAGCAAGACCCACGACAACAACTTGTCGATAGATTAATTGAATACCAAATTTTCAAAGAAGCAAGCAAAGCAATCGAGGAAAAATTGTACGAAAATCAAAACATTTATTTTCGTGGGATTTTCGAAAGCGATATTCAGGAAATCGCTTCGAAACTTAAAACATTCAAACCTGCAAATGTTGTTGACCTTGGCAAAGCTTACTTTAATTTAATCCATAAGAAAGAAGATGAAGTTAAGGAAATTAAACTAAATCAACTTAAAATTGAGGATGGAATTGAATACATTACATCGGTAATGAAAACCGAAAAGCAAGTTTCTTTCAGCAAAATATGCTCAGGATATTCTTTGCCCTATAAAATTCTTTTCTTTGTTGCAATTTTGGAACTAATTAAGCAAAAGAAAATCTATGCCTATCAATCGGAATTCCAAAGTGAAATAATTTTTTTTTCAACTTCAAATTTATTGAATTAACTATGCTAAACATTTTTTTTGAATTAGATAGAGAAATACAAAAAAGAATTATAGAAGTAATAATTTTTGCAAGCGAAGAGCCAATTCCATTGCAAAAGTTATCAGAAATTATCTTGAAAAACCGCTCCAACAACAAATTAGACAACTTTTCGGAGCAAACCGATAGACCAGAATCAAACAATTTGAACCAACACATTCTTCATTTAATCAACGAAATTCGAGACGAATTGGAACAAACACAAAGACCATACACAATCGTGGAGGTTGGCGGTGGATTTACATTTGCTACAACACCTGAATTTGGAAAAGTTTTAAGCCTTTTGCCCACTTTTAAGAATAAAAAACGGCTTACAAAGGCAATGCTCGAAACTCTTGCCATCATTGCTTATCAACAACCTATCACAAAACCTGAAATCGAAGAAATTCGTGGGACAAACTCCAGCGAAATAGTAAATTCTCTGCTCGAAAAGAACTTAATCCAAATTGTTGGACGGAAAGATTCCCCTGGTCGTCCGTTCCTTTTTGGTACCACCAACGAATTTCTTAAACTTTTTGGCTTGAACTCACTCGACGAGCTTCCTAATCTTAATGAAATAAAATCTTTTGTTAACGAAAAAAACAGAGCCGAAGAGATAACTTTGAAAATTGAATTTGAGCAGGAAAACAAAATCGACGGCGAACAAAACGCTACTGAATAATCCTTGAATTGCTTACGATGCTGAACGTTCTCGCCAAAACCTCCTTGCCATTGCCAAGTAGCGGGTTGCCATGACCGGGGTAAATGTCCTTAAAATCCAATTCTAAAAGTTTTTTCAATGTATTGTAATAGCTCAAAGTATAAGTTTCTCGGTTGTTACTAACCATCAAAGGCAAATCGCCTGTGAAAATCACTCCTTGCGAAGGCACATAAACACTTATAGAATCATTCGAATGCCCGGGTGTGTGCAAAATTATCCCTTCGGTATCTCCCAAGCGGACTTGCATCCCATCGTAAACTTGTATGTCGATAAACTCCCCTTTGTTAAAAGCAAAAACTTTTGGGTCGTATTTTGGTTTCAAGAACTTAACACCACCTCGATGGTCGAAGTGCTCGTGGGTAATGATGATTTGTGAAACTTTTTTCTGACCAATACCTGTTGTAACAGCATCGATTTGCGAAATTGCATAGTCATCGACACCAGCATCAATAAGAGTATTTACATCGTCCAACTTGTTCCAATCCCCTAAAAGATAATAAACATTGCAAGAATATTTCGTTGGATGCAATGGCAAAGTAATTATTCTCATACGATTTTTCTGTAAATATTAACATCAGTCGAAACGAGAGCAAATTTGTCAGCAAGTTCAGTAGGTAATTTTTGAGTTTGTTCCATTGCCAAATATGCACGGGGTAGCATAGACTGATAAAACATTTCAACGACTCGAACCCTTTCTTCGGAGGTGAAATGTAGCAGAACATTCTTGCAAACAATCGAAGCAAACCCAGTATCCACAGGTTGAAAATCGAGCAGATTGTGTTTTCGAAAAACAACTCTATTCTTTATTTCATCTACAATTTGGTATTGATTATCCGAAATTTTTTGGAAATACTTTTGAAAAAGTTCTTGCGGAATTCTCGCCAAATCCTGATAGGGATAAATCGCTTGTGTGATTGTTTTCTCGAATTCGCCCATTTCGTCAATATCACTGGCAATAATACGAACTTTCTTAAATGTAAAATACCCAAGCTTTTCCGAAAGTAATATTGCCAAAGTATAGGGCTCCTGTCCAAGTGCACAACCCGCATCCCAAATTTTAATATCTTTGTAACCAATAAAATCTTTTGCAATCAGCTCGGCGAGTCGTTCCAAAACAAAATAGTCGCGGAAAAAAAACGAAAAAGCCATCGTCTAAACCCAAATTTTTTAAATTTGCAAATTACTAATTACTATTTAATTTTTATGCTTCAAAGCCTTTATATAAAGAACTTTGCACTTATAGACGAAATCTACATTGAATTTGAACCCGGTTTGAATATAATTTTAGGAGAAACTGGGGCAGGAAAATCAATTCTTATCGATGCTCTTATGACCACATTGGGCGAGAGGACTTCGCCAGAACTGGTTAAATCGGGCGAAAACAAAGCCATTGTCGAAGCAACTTTTCAATTCGATAATCCAGAACTTTTCCAAGAAATTTTAAAAGATTTTGATGAAGCAACAAACGACACTTTAATACTACGCCGTGAAATTACTGCAAAAGGTCAATCCCGATGCTTCATCAACGATACACCTTTCCCTTTGAATCAAGTGAAGGAAATTGGAACCTACTTGGTAGATTTTCACGGACAGCACTCCCACCAGCAACTTCTCTCTTCGAAGTTTCAATTGGACTTAATCGACAGCCTTTCGAACAACGAAGATTTCCTCGAAAAATACAGAAAACTTAAAAAAGAACTTGAAATCAAAATTGAAGAACTTAAAAGTTTAAAAGCTGATTTCTTGAAATATTCAAATGATAAAGATTTTTATGAATTTGAACTTAACGAAATCGTTCGAATTAATCCACAACCAAACGAACTTCAAAACATCGAGAAAGAACTTAAAAAACTCGAAAATATCGAATTGCTCAATAATGGTTTGGCAGAAATCTATGAAACTCTCTACAAATCTGAATCATCAGTTGTCGACTTACTTTCCTTTTCGGCTAAAAAATTAAACAACCTAATCCGCTACGACGGAAGCTTAACAACCGCTTTGCAACAACTCCAAGAAGTTATTGACCAAATCTCCGAAATTTCGAAAGAGATTTCCCGTAAATTCAACCAATTCAATTTAGAGCCAGACTATATCGAAAACCTTCGGCGTAGGCTTTCGGATTTAAAATATTTAGAAAAAAAATACATAAACTACGAGAATATCTTCAAAGAGAAGGAAAGATTAGAAAGTCTTATCAACGATACAAATAATATCGAAAAGTTAATTGAGGATAAAAGTGCCGAGATTAAAGAATTAAAAATACATATCACCAAAATTGCAAAGGAAATTCACAATAAAAGATTAAAGGGAATTGAGATTCTCGAAACAAAAATCCCCGAAATTCTCAATGAACTCGGAATGAAAAATGTTCAGTTTAAAATTGAAATTTACCAAGAAGAAGCAACCGAAAACAATGTCGAGGATTTAACCATCGAAATAGACAATAAATTTTTCAAACTGCTACCCAAGGGGCTCGATAAAGTCGAATTCCTAATAGCCACAAATCCAAACACTAAGCCAATGCCTTTGGAAAACATTGCCTCTGGCGGGGAGCTCTCTCGTTTAATGCTGGCTTTGAAAAGCACAACAGCAGAGTACCACCAATTCCCAACTATGATTTTCGATGAAATCGACACGGGAATAAGTGGAAAAATCGCATCCCGAACTGCTCAACTAATGAAAAAACTTGGGAAAAATCATCAAGTAATTGCTATTACCCATCTTCCCCAAATAGCCTCCGCTGGCTCAAACATAATACTAATTGAAAAGCACGAACAAGACGGTAAAATAAATGTGAAAGCAACAAAACTAAACGATGAGCAGAAAATCATTGAAATTGCCCGTTTGCTAAGTGGCGAAAAGATTACAGAATTTGCTCTGGAAAACGCTCGGCGACTTGTAGAAGAAACGAACGAATAACAAATGCAAAAGTCTCGCTCATATCTTCCCTTTCCGTTTTTTATCCTACTTTTCAATATCATCTGGATTCAGTTTCCAATAGGTAGAATGATAATCTATCCTTTTATCCTCCTTAGCACTTGGTTTCACGAAATTGGACATAGCCTTGCTGCGATTTTGGTAGGTGGGAGTGTGGTGAAAATCGAAATCTTTGCCGATGGCAGCGGTATTGCCTACCACACCTTGCCTCTTCAATCGGCAAACCTTAAAAGTGCTTTGGTTGCTTTAAGTGGTCCTATCTTCCCGCCTATTGTTGGTTATTTCTTTATTTCTTATTCCAAAAATTTAAAAATTGTAAAATTTCTTTTGCTTCTCCTTTCATTTTCAATCTTTATAAGCTTAATCCATTGGGTCAGAAACTTATTTGGATTTGTCTTTCTTTTAGGAATTTCCATATTTTTTGCACTCGTTGCTTTGGGTAAAAAAGAAAAACTTTCGGTCGTTACAGCACAAACTATTGGAATACAAGCCTTTGTGAGTGTTTACTTGAGTATGGGATATTTGTTTTCAAAAAGTGGAATAGTTAATCAATCTTCCTTTGCATCAGATACAGAAATAGTCGCACAAAATTTATTTCTTCCAAATTGGTTTTGGGGTGGTTTGATAATTGTTCTTACTTTGATTCTGTTTATTTTATCTTTAAAAAATGCTTTAAAAAATCAATAGACCTCGCCGATTACGAAAAATTGCTCTTTCCCCTCGATTTCACTAATTACTTTGTCGAGATTATTTTCGGAAACAACCAAAATCATTCCAATACCAAGATTGAAAACGTTCCGCATCTCCTCATCGTCAACATTTCCAACCTCTTGGATAAGTTTGAAAATGGCTGGGGGTTCCCAAGCTGTCCAATTAATCTTCAGGCTAAGTCCTCTTGGTATAATTCGCTTTGTATTCCCCAAAATACCACCACCAGTAATATGAGAAATTCCGTTAATAAACCCTTTTTCGATCAAAGGATAAACAATTTTAAAATATGACTTATGAACTTTAAGAAGTTCGTTGCCTAATGTATTTTCAAGTTCAGGAAAAAATTCGTCGACTCGGAATTTTTTCAAAAGAACATTTCGAGCGAGAGAATATCCATTTGTATGCAAGCCATTGGATGCAAGACCAATCAGAACATCCCCTTTTTGCACCTTTGAGCCATCGATTATCTGCTTTTTATCTACCACGCCAACGATTGTACCAGACAAATCATATTCGCCTTCGGAATAAAACGATGGCATTTCGGCTGTCTCGCCCCCAATTAAAGCACAGTCGTTTTCTTTACAAGCTTTGACTAAGCCACTAACAACTTGGTAAGCTACTTCAACATCCAATTTACCCGTGGCAAAATAATCCAGAAAAAACAATGGCTTTGCCCCGGCAGTCAAAATATCGTTTACGCAATGATTTACAAGACACTGCCCAATTGTATCGTGCTTGTTCATCATAAACGCAATCTTCAACTTCGTGCCAACACCATCAGTGCTCGAAATCAGGACAGGATGTTCGTATTCGCTAAATCTTGCATCGTAAAATCCACCAAAAAGCCCCAAGTCGCTCAAAACTTTTGGACTGTAAGTTGTCCGAACCAGAGATTTTATCATTTCAACAACTTTTTCTCCGGCTTCAATGTCCACTCCACTCTGTTTGTAAGTCGAATTCATATTTTTATCCTTTAAATTTACCATTCATTTTCAATTCTTCCATAATTTTTGCTGTTCTTTCAGCTTTTAGAACAAAAGATTCAAGTTTTGCCTCGATAACTTGTGGATAGGGATTACCATCGGTTTCAATTGTTAGGAAAGGCAAAGAATAGTTTCTATCGATGAACAAGGGCAAATCGTAATCAGGCTCGTTCAATCGGCGGGCTTGTATCTTGTTTATTACTTTCATTTCGGGGACACTCACCGCCTCGGCAAATCTTGTTGGCATACAGCTAAATGGTCCAACATTAATTACCCCGCAGTATTTTTCGAGTAACTCTTTTAAAGCAACTCCAAGAGTCAAACCCGGCTCACCTTTGTATTCCAAAGGAATAATGTGCTTACTATGATTCAATATCGGCTCAATCAATGTCTTGGAATACTCATAATATCCCGAATAGGACAAAATCTTTTTTATTTTGTGTTCAGCAATTCGCATAAAAAGAACCCTTGTCCAGCGCTCCAATTTTTTGCGAAAATCAGTTTCGGGTTCAAGCAATTTGAGCTTCAAAAGATAATCGACATAGAAAATCCATTCGCTAATATATGCATCCTTTAAGACGAAACCTTTCGAAGCAAAATAGCGATTTAGATATCTATGGGCAAAATGGTCGCGCCGAACATAAATTTCCCCTACAAGGGCTATATAACGGGATTTATTAATCGGGATTTTGCTTGGTATCTTTTCGCGAATATTTTTTGCAAATAACTTTAAACCTTTATATATTTTCTTTGGCGAAAATTCAAAGTAATTTAAAAGCCTTTCGTATTCTTGCTTAAAAATTTCCAAACCTTTGTCTGGGTCGACAGCATTAGCCATAATTGCACTGTGAATATCGTCGAGGACATCGCTTGCAATAATTGCCTGAATACCACGCAAAGCGAAATCGCTCCCCAAGCCAGCAAATCCGTCTTCGTTCATTAAGACCAAAGTTGCAACATCTGGAATCCTACGGCTTCTAATTAAGTTGCGTATAAACACTGGATATTGCCCAAGACGACAATTTCCCGCCCCCTGAACAATGAAATATGCTATCTTCTGCTTCCTATCCCAAATATTTTCAAGGTAATTCAACAAATGCCCAACCAAAAGCAAAAGAGGAAGGCATTCCTTTCCCGTTGCAACGCTACGGGCAAGTTTTAATATTTCGGGGTTGCTTTCGGGCATAGGCTTTGCATTAAATCCCAAGCCTCGAAGTGCAGAAGCAAACATTGGCGCAGCAAGGTCGCCCATCGAAGGGATTAGCACATCAATCTCTTTGCTACGAAGCGGGATTTTCTTGCCATCGGAACAAACGAAAAATGAGTCATCGCCGGAAAACTCAATTTCAGCTATTCGGAATTCTTTGCTTTCAGCTTTGAGATGTTTTTTGACTGCGAGATAATTCTCGACGATATCCAAAAAAGCATCAATTCTCGTGTTAATACCTGCATCGGCAGTATGCTGGTCGAGTTCCAAAGTCAACGATGGTTTTGTTCCAATGATCTGGCGGAATTGAGGAACCAAAAGGGAATCGGGACCACACGAAAAATTAGTTATGTACACTGGGAACAACTGCTCGTTGTCCCGAATTGCTTTTGCAGCCTTTAAAATCTTTTTACCCGATTCCCAAAACTGGCTTTCGTCAAGTTTGTAATCGCTAAGAGGCAGAAATTCAAAAGGAATTATATAGACGCCACGACTGGCAAATTTTTGCGGCACTCCTTTATTTGCAAAACTTGTGAACGAATTATAAGGACGACCAACCAAAACTACTGCAAACTTTTCTGGGTTCTCACGGAGAAAATTCAGAAATTTTTCGCTCTCTTCTTTAATTTCCCTCTGGAAATTCCTTTGCCACTCGAGAGCCTCTCGATATGCTTCAATGGCCAAACTTTCCTCGATACCCAATTGTTTAGCAATATCAATGAATTTCCCTTCTTCGGGCTCATAACCATTGGCAAAGTTAAAATACCTTGTTATTATTTTACTTTCGAGGTCATAATCCTTAAAAGCCTGCTTTAAATAGAAAGGTTCGCCACTGACAAAAACACAACTACTATTGAAATCCAGTCTCTGCGAAGTTTCTCCTTCGGTCCACATTTCAAAAATTTCGGGCAGGAAAATGTAGTCGGGATTTTTATCCAAAAGATTCTGGAACATACAAAGAGAGAGCTGAGCGGGAAAACAAAAGCTTGTGTATTCCCTATCGAAACCCCTCGGGTCCGGATAATCGGGCAGAATAACTCGAAATCCTATTTTTGTAAAAAAGTGGGTAAATAAGGGCAGAAGTGTATAATTATGATAAGAAAGATTTAATCCAACTGTTTTGGTGCCATTCGTAGAAGCAGAAGAAATTACAGAGTTTCTGTATAAAATAGAATTTCTTTTGCTAACAAAATCGAATTCCTCGATTGAATAGCTTTTATTGTAAATTAGATTGTAGAACTTGTTACAGGCGCCACCGAAAGGAAAAGTTTTCCCATTGATAACAATACGATTTATTGAGCAACGCAAATCGCATTTTTCCTTCCCACCCATACAAATAAACGGAGTTTTATACTCAACTTGGCGGTTGGCAAGTTCAGCGAGAGAAAAATCTTGAGGTTCGAGCAAACCAAGTTGAATCTTTTCTTTGACTTGCAACGCAACACCAAATGCCCCCATCAGTCCGGGTTCTGGTGGAACGATAATCTTTTTCCCCAGCAAGCCAGCCATTGCAATCGGAATTGCTTTGTTGTAGCAAACACCTCCTTGCATAAAAACGACATCGCCAACCTGACGATTCCCTTTTACTCTGTTTATGTAATTCAGACAAATCGAATACACCAAGCCTGCGATTATGTCTTCGCGGCTAATGTTTTCATTGAGAGCAGTTTTAATATCGGAACTAATGAACGCAGCGCACTGGTCACTGAAATTCGGGGGATTTTTTGCTTCGAGGGCTATTGCTTCTATTTCCTCAGTGCGTATCCCAAAAGCTTCAAATACTGCCTCTTCGATAAAAGAGCCGGTTCCCGCCGAGCAAGCTTCGTTCATTGCATAATCGGCTGGAACTTTATTAACAAGGTAAGTATATTTGGCATCTTGCCCACCAATTTCCAAAATTGTATCGACATTTGGGTCGAAATACAATGCTGCAGTAGCATGGGCAATGATTTCATTAAAAACACCTCGGGTAAGAGCGTGTAAACCTGTTACTTGCCTTCCGGAACCTGTAGTTCCCAAGCCAACAATCTTTATTTTCTTGTTACCAACTTGGCGAGCCAACTCAGCATAAACCTTTCGGGCAGCCTTAATTGGTTCTCCGTGTGTATAGAGATATGACGATGCTAAAATCTTATTGTCCGCGACCCGAATAATAACCCCTTTGGTTGTTGTGGAACCAACATCAAGGCCCAGTATGCAAACATCGCCATCTTTGGCTTCGCCACGCTCCAAAGTTTTAAATTCCACCAAATCGCGGTACTCGTAAATGGGCTTGTGAAAAACAAATGAACTTTCCTTGTTCAAAAATAAATTGCAATAATCCCATTTCAATGATTTATGGTGATTTAAGCAATATATTCCTGCCCCCAAAGCCTCGAAATAAGTAGCTTCCTTGGGAATTACAAACTCAAAATCCTTCTGTTGCAAGAACTTAATCACTAACTGATTTTTCGCTACGCCACCGACAAGCAAAACTTTCCCCTTTGGAACTTTATATAAAAGTTCTTCGACCTTGCCAGCCATCATCTGAGCAAGACCTGCAAGAACTTCATCTTTCGGAACGCCCTTGTTCAATGCGTGAGTGCAATCGGATTTGCAAAAAACTGAACATCTTCCCGAAACCTTGTATGGTGAAACATTATTCTGAAACTTGTTTAAATCCTCCAAGCCAATATTCATTCTTTTGATTTGTTGGAGGAAAAATTCTCCCGTCCCCGATGCACACTGATTACGAGTTACGACATCTACAACATTGCCATTTCTATCAAGGATGTAAACGATGAAGGTTTCGCTTCCCAAAGAGGCAATTGCCGAGAAATTATCTTTCGAATGAAATAAATGCTTAAATGCAATCTCTGTTGCTTCGACCTCGGAAATGTTTGGAAGATTAATAACATTGCGAATTTTTCGCCCTGTTACAACAATGGGGAAATTTTCAATCCGAAGCTCCAAGATAAGTTTTTCAAAAATTTCTCGCGGTAAACCATAATGGCTCCGCGAAATCACATTTTGAATTACAAAACCACCCTTTGAGTCCGATTTAAGTTCAACAATTGAAATTGTCGAAGCACCTATACAGGCACCAAAAAATCTATCCATAAAAGATTACCACTCTAAATTATCTAACAGGTTCCCAATCACTTGAATAGGATTTTTTCAAAAACATAACCGAAAGTCCATTCAATAGCCAGCGAACAAGAATACGAAAATAGCCATATTTCCTAAATCTACGCGGAGATTCATAAACGCAAACTTCATCAACAAAACGGATTTTCCCAATCTTCCTCAACCTCTTGTAAAGGTCAAAATCTTCCCCAGCAGTAATTTCCGGTTTATAACCACCAACTCTCCAAAAAGCCTCCTTGCGAACCACTTGGCATTCTCCCCGCCCCATTCCAATTCCAACAAAGTTTAGCAAACGCACATAATTATTATGGAAAAAATAAAACAACCGGTCTTTCCAAATCTCCTCGCCCGGAGAACCACGAACCTTAACAGCAAGTGCTATTTCATCTTTTGCGTTCAAATGCCAATTCAAAATATAGGATAAAAACTTTTCAATGTCCGATGGAACAGTATCGGCGTTAATAAAAACAAGCAAGTCTCCCCGGGCAATTTCAGCTCCACGATTGCGACCTTCCGCAATGGTTTGACGACGGGATTCTTGATGAACCACAACCTTATGGGCAAAATTCCGTGCTATTTCGACCGAATTGTCGGAACTACCGCCGTCGCTCACAATGAGTTCTGCAAGATACTTCCTAAGAAGTGATTGGTTATAATTTTTCAAAACAAATGGAAGTATCTTTTCTTCCTGATACACAGGGATAATGATGCTTATTTTAGGATGATAATTTAACTTCTTTGCCTTATCTGTTTGAACCAACTGGTTTGGGCTAAGTAATTCTTGGGAAAAAACTTTGTTACTCTCGCTACGCATTTAATCAATAATTAAATATATAAAAAGCAAACTTAATAAAATTCAAGGAATTAAAACTTCATCGAGCCTATTTGAATGGGAAAAGGATACAACAAATAAAAACGAATCGGCTTGCCAATTTCTATTGCTGGGCTGGGCAATTTAAAGTAATTCAAGGATTGCTTTAGCCAGTTCCAGAAATGCCCCCCATCGGGCAGTAATTTAACAAGGTCATAATCTAATGCAATAATAAGTTTTCGATTGCCCCAAACATAGGGATAAACGGGTTCGGACAACTCGGGATTACATCGTAATGAGGTATCAAGGGGATTACACAAATTCCTAACAGCATAACCAAATGAGATATCGAGCCATTTTGGAATATACTTTCCAATTTTTTCGGGCAAAATATTCTGCAAATTTATACTCAGCCAGAAAGTTTGGGCACTATAATCATCGATAAACATTGATGAAGGTTTCCGGGAATAGGAATTAAACCACCGAGGCGGGAAATACATAAACTTTGGAGTGAAATTCTGCATAAATGGAATGTAAGAATAACCCAAAAAGAACAATCCCCCCGCAATATCGGCGTAAAAATCCGATGGCGAAAAGCCCCAATCCTTTGCAAATCCATCCAAAATTTCCACATAGGTTGTATAACCCACTCCGAGCAGAGTTCCAACAACAACAGCCCAATTATAATTCATTCCGCATTCCAAAAGGGACTGGGAAAGAACATAGGATGGAAGAAAAGTCCCATAAAAATGGCCTGCTTTATCAAGATACATTGCATATTTACCATCTTCGGCAAAATGGAAACTGCCTTTGTTCTTCCAAATCGTTCGGTTTTGCTCAATATGTTGAATTATAAAAATGCCAGTATAAGTAGCCGCAAAAATAGCCACAGGAATTGGCTTGATTTTTGCATTCTTTTCAATTTTAGTGCCAGTAATATGATAGAAAGGTTTGTCGGCGATTTTATATGAAACATAGAGGCTATCGTCGGTTATTGCTTTGCTTTCGTAAGGTAGAAAACACTTGTTTACCAAAAGAAGTAGTAATAAAAAAAAGGACTTACGCCTTTGTTTACCCATTTTTAATTAAATTTGATTTCACGAAGTAACAAAAATAACATAATTTATGGAGAATATTTCCGAAATACTAAAACGAACCCGAGAAAGTAAGAATCTTACCTTACGGGATGTCTCCGAAGCGACCAAAATTCGTGAACCTGTTTTAAAAGCAATCGAAGATGGGAATTTCAATTACCTTGACCAAATTTATATGGAATCTTTCACCAAAGAATATATTGAATTTCTTGGACTAAACTTGTCCGATTTTCAACAACAATTGGAAACGATTTTCAAACACAAACCCCTTGCTGTCGAAGAAAATGAATCCCCAATAATTATTGCACATACCAAACGAAAATTTCGATATACTGCAAAACAACTCAACACTATCCTCTATTTTGTCTACGGCGGATTGTTCATCTCTTTCCTTGCAATAATTTATTTTACTTTCTTTTACGAACCTGAAGAAATCAAACCATTAGAGACAATTAAAACATCAGACACTCTTCAAGTCAAAACTTCTACGGTTTCGGAAGCAAAGCAAACAATTCTTCCCCAAGATAGCATAAAACTTGAATTT
>RCNO01000015.1 GCA_003731685.1 Bacteroidetes/Chlorobi group bacterium MS-B_bin-24 | reverse complement strand
ACTGCTCAACTTTTTTAGTTAATTCTTTCATCCCTGCAACCTATTATTTTTGTTAAAATTACAAAAAATTAAATCTTTTAATTGCATATTTCGGGTTTAAAGTCGAGGGGATGTGAACAACACATCCCCTTGCTTAATTTAATCGACTTAATCGTTGGAAAGTATTAATTTGTTTATCTGAACAAAGGTCTTCAAGCCAAAATTAAATTTTGATAAAGGTTTTAAATAAGCCTGCTAACATTTCTTTGTTTTATGAATGTTTAATGCTGAATGTATGTATTGTTTTTGCCAGAGAAATAATTCTTTTATTTTGAACCTTGTGTTCGCTTGTTTGGCTCGGCAGTATTTGTTTCGGATTTTTCTCGCCAGCGGACATCATAGTAACCCGGTCGTTCTTTGATTACCATACGGAAAAATTCGTTTCCGTAGCCAACTACTTTGGGACTGCGTCCGTGGTCTTTGGTAACATCGTTAACATAGCCATCGTTATATTTCATCACAAGGTATTCCCATAGGTTTCGCCATCGCTTCAGAACCATATTGGATTGAGAAATAGAATAGTCGGTGAGGAAATCGATTGCACGCTGGGGATTCGATTTGTAAAGTTCCAATGCTGCTTTTTCGACTGCAGGCTGAAAATCGAAAAATTTATCTTCCAGCTCTTTCTGAACTTTTCGGATGTCTTCGTACATATAGGAATACTTTGTGTATGCCCAATTTGCTACAAGATTGAAAACCCAGAAGGCTGATTCCAAAGTAAATTCGCTAATACTTCCGACGCGGAAGCATTCGGGCGGTTCTTTGATTGAGCAATATAATGGAATGTAAACATTAGTGTAGTTATCGTCGACGCCGTACCAGTGGATGCCACCAATTTCCCTTGGGAGATAGGAACGCAGTTGTGATACAAAAGCAAAGGCTGTTTGTTGAGTGGAAATCGGTCGTTCCCAAGCATATTCAGTCGAATCACCTTCGATTTTCCAAACAAGTGGTTTCCAGCGAACCGGGCAACCAAAAGGACCGGCGGCTAAGCCTTTTTTCAAATCATATGGGGTGCCGTCGAAATGGTCGCGCATCAATGCAATGACATCGCGAACAGTGAGTTTTTTATCGGGCTTAATCCACAGAGGATAAGACTTTGCGCCCTTTACAGCTCGCCAGTAGTCTTCGGGAAAGTTTTGCGATGGGGCTGCGCGTCGGAAAATGCTCCAAATTCTACCTTCGCAATAAAGTAAAGAACCGGGATTTGCAGGGTCGTAAGCATCGGAAAATGAAAAAGGTCCTTGCTCTGGTTTGTAGTAGCCTTTTTCAATTGCAAAAGAAATTACATCGGGGGCGTACAAACAATTTTCCGGGTCGTTTAGCGGAAATTCTCTTATTCGGGAGTGGTTTGCGTGGGCAGAAATGTAGCCATCGGGTATTCGAACTGCAACCCAAACTGCACCTTTCCGACCTGGACCTTTCCCAATCATTTCCATTATCCAAACTTCGTTGGGGTCGGCAATGGAAAAGGATTCCCCCGAAGAATAATAACCATACTCGGCAACAAGCGATGTCATAACTTTTATTGCTTCGCGGGCGGTACGGGCTCGTTGGAGAGCCAATTGCATAAGACTGCCATAATCAATAATTCCAGTGGTGTCCCGAAGTTCTTCTCTCCCGCCGAAAGTGGTTTCACCGATGGAAACTTGGTATTCGTTTATAAGCCCTATAACTTGGTATGTATGAGGAACTTGTTTGATTTTGCCAAGATATTTACGCGTGTCCCAATCGTAAATTTCAATTGAATCATTTGGTCCCCAGTCTCTTGCAGGGACAAAATATAAAGGCTCCATAAATCCCCCTGCGTCGGCATTGTAGGAAATCATAACCGAGCCATCGGCAGAGGCTCCCTTTGTTACAAGTATATTTGTGCAAGGGTAAACGTTTGATATAAAAATACTTGTCAATATTATAGCTAAAAAAAATAACTTTTTCATAATTCACCCCGTAAAAAACTTAAAATTATTAAAATTTCTTTTAATTTGATGTGATTATTTTGGAGATTTAGGTTAATGAATTTTGAACACTTTAATTTGTTTTAAGTATGCACTTTTTTGACGACAATTCTGAAAATAAAAGAGAATTTATAAATTTCAACTTTGGAAATATTTTCAATGAATTAATTTAATTTTCTATAATTACCGAAAACAAGCCGTTCTGTTTTTAAACTTTTAAATTAATCATAATTTGCTCTATTGTTGGAGCAATTTATGAATTTTGCCTTAAAAACTATTTCAGACATCTGATGTTTCTAAAACATCCGATGTCTTTACGAAATGAATCCCGATTTAGGAGTTCGAACGAGGTTTTCGGTCAATCCACCAAATAGTTTAATATCTTGTAGGGTGTTAAATAGAGTGCATCGATGCAAATTTATTTTAAAAAAAGGGATGGAAAAGGGTAGAACAGGATTTATATTCATTAGCCTCGACAAAGTCGAAAACTTTTTAATTTGCATTTTTTAGTTTAGTCTATGCAAGAGAAGATAATCGAATTACCACGGAGTAGGCGAAAATCGGTCTTCGACCGGGGTGTACCAATTTTTGCCGCTCGATTATCTTTCCTTGTTTCAATTTTAATTGCAGGGTTTACGATTTTCCTTGGTTGGCTCGAAGGTTCTTTGTTTTACAAGGCAAACGGCTTGATTGCACTGACCGATATTGTTAACTCAGCCGTCTTGCTGACTGCGGTTGCCCACAGCGAACGCGAACCCGATACATTCTTTAACTATGGCTATGGTAAATACGAAAGTTTTGCAATCTTTGTTAGTTCTTCTTTGATTACGATTGTAACGATTTATACAATCTACGAGGCAATAATATCTTTTGGTGGGGGTTTTGTTCCAATTGGGAATTATTTTTATTTGATTATATTTTCGTTTTTTTCATTTTTCCTGATGTGGCAAATGCATAAAATTTTAATGAGTTACTGGCGAAGATTTCAGTTGCCTATTCTTCGCTATGATGCGGAATTGTGGAAGTTCGATGCATATATAGAACTTGGTGTGATATTAAATCTAACTTTCTGCGTGTTGCTCGATAAATTGAATTTGCCACAAGAGGCTCGTTTTCTGGATTCGATTTCCGCATTAGTTTTTGTTGCTTTTGCGATGAGAATACCGGTTAAGTTCGGAAAAAAATCAATCGACCAGTTGCTCGATAGAACTTTGCCAGAGCAATTTCATTACGATATTCTTTCGGTTATTGCTGAAAATTTCCGTTTCCTCTGCGAATTTCGCAATATCTACGCAAGGCAATCGGGAAAGGATATTTTTGTTGAAATCGATATTGTGTTACCCTACGACTTCACATTGGAAGAGGCTTACGAGATAGAAAAACAAATAGTCTCTAAAATTAAGGAGATGTATCCTACTTCAATTCCAAGAGTCTATGTTACTCCTTGTAGTCGGGATTGTATTTACGATGGCGGAGACAAATGTCCAGTAAGGAAATGGAAAAAAGAGAGGGGAGTTCAAAGTTGAAAGCTGATAAAGAAAAGCGGGCGAATAATATTCTTTCGGCAAACCAAAAAGACATTGAATTGGATAGCACGCTTCGTCCCAAAAGCTTTTCGGAGTTTACGGGACAGCGGAAAATAGTCGAAAATCTTAAAATTTTTATTCAAGCAGCCAAAGAGCGTGGTGAATCGCTTGACCATATTCTTTTCACTGGACCGCCGGGATTAGGGAAAACCACCCTTTCTACTATTATTGCCAACGAAATGGGAACCAAGATAAGAATAACATCTGGTCCTGTAATCGAAAAGCCCGGCGATTTAGCAGGGATTTTGACTAATTTGCAAGATGGAGAAATCTTGTTCATTGACGAAATTCATCGCCTCTCGCCGGTTGTAGAAGAGTATCTTTACCCAGCGATGGAAGAGTTCCGTTTGGATATCGTTATCGACACCGGACCTGCGGCTCGCACGATTCAAATTGCATTGCCACGGTTCACATTGATTGGAGCAACAACTCGGGCAGGATTGTTGACAGCTCCGCTAAGGTCGCGATTTGGCATTTTCAATCGTTTGGATTATTATCCGCCAGAGGATTTAAAGGAAATTGTGTTGCGGTCTGCAAAGATTTTGAAAGTCGAGATAGACGAGCCTGCAGCATTGGAAATCGCTCGCCGCTCTCGTGGAACTCCACGAATTGCAAATCGCTTGTTGAAGCGAACTCGCGACTTTGCCCAAGTGCTTGGCGATGGCAGAATAACGCTTCCAATTGTTCTCCGCTCGCTCGAAGCACTCGAAGTCGATGAGTTTGGTTTGGATGAAATGGATAAGCGGATTTTGCTTACTATAATCGAAAAATTCAATGGTGGTCCTGTTGGAATTAATACTATTGCAATTTCGGTCGGCGAAGAACCGGGCACGATAGAAGAAGTTTACGAACCATTTTTGATTCAAAACGGATTTATTCAAAGGACGCCCAGAGGAAGAATTGCAACTAATCTTTGCTACAAATATTTTAAAATTCAAAAGCCCAAAGATAATCTGGAGTTGTTTGGAAATTTGGATGAGTAAATGTTCCGAAATATTTATTCTATTTTAATTAAAAAGCCTGTTCTTTCACTTTTCCTGATAACCTTTGTAGTTAATTTGCCTGCAATTTTCTTTTCGAAAGGTTATGGGATGCACGACGACCATTTCGGTCCCATCGAACAACCTTGGGAAATAATTAATAATCCGAAAGTATGGGAAAGCAGAACCACTCCCCACGCACATAGTATTTTCTACCCACTGCTCCATTTCCTTTTGTTCAAACTGCTTTACCAAATCAACATCAAAGACCCACAGGATGTGATGCTAATTGTAAGATTATTGCATTCTTTGTATTCAACTTTGACAATTATTTTTATTTACAAAATCTTGAAGGAATTTTACGAGGAGAAAATTGCATTTCAAACATCCCTTGTCATTGCTCTGCTTTGGTTTATGCCCTTCCTTTCCGTAAGGAATTTGATTGAAATGGTTTGTATTCCGCCTTTGGCGATTGGCTTTTATTTCCTTGTGAGGAAAAATCAGAAGCCAAATGACTTGGTTCTTTCGGCTTTGTTTTTTGCTTTGGCTTTTGCTTTTCGCTACCAGACATTGTTCATTAGTGGCACAGTTTTTCTTATTCTACTTTTTTCCAATAAACTTTCTGATGCATTTAAATTTGGTCTATCTTTTCTTTTGTTCATTTTTCTGATTCAAGGTTCCGTTGACATAGTTGCGTGGGGTTATCCGCTTGCTTCTTTCATTGAATATGTTCGATACAATTTTACCCATAGTGGGGATTATGTTACAGGACCATTCTATCGTTATTTACTGCTTCTGATTGGTGTTTTCATACCACCCTTGAGCCTTTTGATTTTGTACTATTCTGTAAAAAGATTCAAAGATAAGTTGTTAATAATTCTGCCTGTTTTGGTCTTTTTCCTTTTCCATTCAATTTTCCCGAACAAGCAGGAAAGATTCATCCTGCCAATCGTTCCTTTTGTCTTTGCTTTGGGGGCGGCGGAATTGCTTTCTGCAAAGGGAGAATTGTTCAATTTGAATAAGATGAAAACCTTTTATCGTTTATCTTGGATTATATTTTGGTTTATTAATATTCCCTTGCTCATAATATTTTCTTTAAATTATGGAAAGAAATCGAGGTGCGAGTCGCTTTATTACCTATCCAAAAAGCCAGACGTTGCAGGTATTCTACAAATCACGGGCAAAATTGGTGCTTTCAAGCTGCCTTTGTTTTATTTGAACAAGTATGGCACCCCTGTCTATGAAATTCCTAATGTTGATAGCCTTTTCCTATTCGTTGAAAACAAGAGAGTAGCAAATTATGCTGTGATTTATGCCGACCAAGAACTCGATAGTTTAAAAACAATGACAGAAAGTATTCTTGGACGAAAACTTAAGTTCGAGACCCAAATTCCGCCTTCCCTTGTCGATTACATTCTCTACAAATTAAATCCTCGCTATAATAAAAACCAAATAGCCACGATTTTTAAGATTGAATAAACAAGACAACTTCTTCTGAATTTCCAATCCAGCTTTTTCCAGGACAACCGATTAATTATTTTGTTCGTATCTATTTTAAACAGAGTAAAATAAAGCTATGTAACACGAAGGGTTACTCCGTCGTATCTGTTCGCTAACAAAAAGGGCTGCCAGATGGTAGCATCCCCGATGTTTGTTGCGGAATTTCTTCTCAAAAATATTATTGGCTTTCGCCGCACTTCAATTGATTGTAATATTCATTTGCAATTTTGTTCTTTGAGTTGATTTGCAGTACTTTTTTCCAAGACTTGCAAGCGTTTGGTAAATCCTTTTGGATTTGATATGCAATTGCCATATACATCCACGGGTTTTCGGAATTTGGTTCAATCTCTGCCCAACTCTTCGAAACTTTCAGTAGTTCTTTCGAATCTTTTTGCTCAAAGAGAAGACTGCACAATTTCCCATAAGCAGCGGGAAGATATCTTTTGTTTGTTTCGGTTGAATTGCTGTTTATAATTTTTATTGCTGTTTGGAAATCTTCTTTTGCTTTGGGCTTAAAATCTGCATTAGAATAAGCATCGCCTCGATAGATGTATGTTAGAGGGTTAAGGCTGTCCAACTCGATTGACTTTGAAAGATAAATTATGGCTGAATCGGGTTGATTTATGTTTAAAAATGAGTTGCCAATAAAGAAATTTGCCTTGGCTTTTATTGTGTCGTTGCATCTTTGGCTCGACATTGTGAAGAATTTTATTGCCTCGGGGTATTTCTTTGCAACAAATGCAAGCATCCCCACTTGGTAAGCCAAGCCACATTCATTTGTGTTTTTTGTTAGCAGTTCTTCGTACACATTCAATGCCGAGGTTGTATCGCCCAATCTTAAATTGCAGCTGGCAATTCGTTCGTAGTCCCGACTTTCCAATGGTTGATTTTCGCTTTTGATTTTGTTGTAAACTTCGAGCGACTTTGCAAAGTTTTGGTTGTCGAAATAACATCGGGCTAATTTCAACTCTGCATTGGTGCGGACGGAGTCCAGCTCCTTGATTACAAATTCCAGGTGGGTGACAGCGGAATCGCATTTGCCTATCTCGACCAGCGATTGAGCCAAATACCACCGAGCCAAAGCATTGGTTGGGCGTAGTTGTACGAATTGATAAAAGGCTCGGGCTGCATCTTCGAATCGCCGAGCAAGAAAAAGAATTTTGCCTTGTTCAAACCAAGCTTTAGCGTTCTTGGGGTCTTTTTGCGACACGATTTGCCACTCTTTGAGTGAACGTGTGAAAAGTTCGTTCGAAAGGTTTTCGTCGGCTTCCTTGTTTGCGAGCCAATAATATGCAGTGGCAAGTTTGACTCGTGCATCGGTCAAGTCGGGGTTTATTGCCAAAGCGTCTTCGTAATTCATTCGGGCAAGTTCGTAGACTTTCTGGGTGAAGTATAAATCGCCAAGAGCAACGAGAGGTTCTGCGTTCTTTTTATTCAAATCCCTTGCTTTGGCAATATAATATTCAGCCTGCTTCAATGAATCGGCTCTTAGATATACATATCCAAGTTCAAGATTGCACAGCCAAGAATCATTGTTCTTTTTCAGGAAGTCTTTGAGCAATTTGACCGCTTTCGAAACATCCTTCGTGTAGGAATATGCCCTTGCAAGTTTAACAACTATCTCTTCGCGGTCGTCTCTTATGTCGTAGGCATATTGATACATTATGCGAGCAGAGTCGTATTTTTCCATTTCGAAATACACATCGCCGAAAGCCAAGTATATCATTTCGTCTTTGTATTTTTGATTTACAAGGTTTGGTAGAAGCTCGTAGGCTTCCTGATATGCTTTGTTCCGATAGTACTGGCGAAATAGCGAAAGATTATCTTCTGCAAAAAGCGAAATCGCTGATAAAATGAGCAAAATTATAATTGCTGACTTTTTCATTATTCCTCCTCTACTAATCTAAATTCTGCATTTGCTGGAACAATTCCTTTATCGAAAAAGTATTTTTGGGGATATCCGGGATTATATAAATATCTTGCAAATGTCATTGAATTGTCGTTAAGTTTATCGAGTATGTAGATGTAATGCTCAACGATGTACGGATATAATCTTCGCAATATGTTGGGCTGGTTGATGTTATGTGGGAAAATGTATTTCCCGGTCGAATCGTAGAAACTCACTGGCAAGGCGCGAAGGTCGGGCTCGGCATAAAGATGCGAAAGGTAGCCAATCCCTATGGCGTTGGGGTTCGATTTCACATACATCTTCACGCTGTCGTGCGTCTGAAATATTTTCAAAGGTCTTTGGATTTTGTTCCCTTTTAGCACCAGCTTATTCAAATTAACCAGTTCGGAAGAAAGGGGACTGTTGACTGCAATGATTGGCTCCGAAGGAAGTTGCTTGTAAATTCTTTTTAACGAATAGTTTTTGTCGGTGAGATAATTCCGAATTTGCTCGTCGGTCAAGGTATCCAGTGGCGAGGCCTTGCTTACGTAGAACACGAGAGCATCGCGAGCAAGCGTAAGCCTTTGGTGTGGATAAACATTGAACGCCTTCATCAGCGAGTCTTCGTATCGGGTGTAGTCGCGAGCGATGATTATTGCATCGGTTTCGCGGGCGAGCAACTTTGCCATTGCGTCCCACGCAGAAGTCTTGCGAAATTCTACCTTGACCACACTTCCTGTGGAGTCATAATGCAACACGCAAGGTAGCATAAGATTGTATATTGCCTCGTCGCAATAAACTAAAATCTTGCGAGTTTCGGGCACAGTTTCTTCCTTTTTCCCACAGGAAGCAAAAACCAAAGCAATCCATACAAAGAAGATGATTTTAATCGTTGTCGTCTTCATTTTTATATTCCTTCAAAGCTTTTCGATAGGAGAAAATTCTATACACACCCCAAACAACGAGCATCGCTCCAATAACTTGGAGTTCGGTTTTGTAGGGATGTTCGTAAAATAGCCTTCCGCTAAGGAAAAACAGCCCCACAAGTATAGTCAAAACCCTTACTGCATAATTCAACAAAACCATAAATGCAAAATTAACCATTAATCACTTCCCAAATAGTAAAGAAGTTTTTGTATAATAAAAATTTTTTAAAAAATTTGTAACTTTTTTTGAGTATTTTCGTTATAAATAACTGATAGGGGTACTAAAAATTTTTTGCAATACGAATGGATTTGTGTTACAAAAATGAAATGGTTTTTTAATGAAAAACATTCAAAATCTCAACAGCAATTTTTTTTGCATATCTGCTTATGAAAGCCTGAATGAAAAATTAATACCAATGGAGAATAGAATTTTAGGAAACAAATAAAGGAGATAAAAATGAAAGCATTAAAAGTTTTAACAGCAATTATTTTGGCATATTTGTTTAATGGTTTTGTTTGTGAAAGTGGTGCTGATGCTGCATTTATTATTAATTCTCCGTGTTTCCTTTCGACGAATACTTGCACTGTGAACAATAATTCTTTGCTCCACGGCAAAGTTATTGTTATACCCGAAGGGGAATGTTCTTCGGTCGACACATTATTATCTATTTCGATATATTGTTGGGAGGATGCAAGGTTCGAAGGTGATACAATTAATTATTTAAAAATTTCAAACTTAATAGGTGACCGTGCAAATCCACCTTGGACAGGTGATTCATCTGAAATGTCGGCACCCGGAAAAATTTTTGTAGCTGATACTATAAAGATTTATTTTGTGGATACAGTTTCACAAGAAGAACGATTTGTATTACAATTGGTAGGAAAGTATTCCTACACAATTGAAAATGATAGTAAAACAACTTATGCAATAATTAACAGGTTGAATTACCTTTCTAATGGTAAACCTCAAGAAGTGAATAAAGTGATAAATGTTGCCATAAAACCCAACCCGGCGAGTAATTCCTTAAATCTAAAATATTTGGTTTTAGCACCAACAAAAATATCTGTTATTTTATATGATTCTAATGGCGAGTTGATAACGAAATTAATTGATAATGAAGAAATAAGTGTTGGGGAACATCAATTGGAATATGACACCCAAGGCTTAAGCCCCGGTACTTATTTCCTTGTTGTTATGCAAGATGGTAAAACTAAGATTTCAAGGAAGTTTATTATAGTTCGATAAAACAAATGATAGGTTTTTTCTCTTTTAGGAGTTTGCAAATTATGATTCCAAAGGGCATTTCTAAAAATAAGCTGTTTTTCGTTCTTTTACTTATTTTCTTTACGATTCTGTTTTCCTTTCGTTATGCACTGGCAGAAGGAGAGGACAGTGCGGCTTTGGAAAGTCCAAAAGCTGTTCCAAAGGAGTCCGATGCAAGGGATTTGGGTTTGAATCCTTTGGGGAGATTTGAAATGCACGTTGGGGTTGAGTTGTGGCGGTTTCCATTTCTGGGCGTTTCGTACCGAGTGCATAGAAAAGTGGTTTTAGAAGCGGACTATGGCAATCCTTTGGGAATATCAATTTTTACTGGGCTTCTTTACGACCCTTCCTACCAGCTCAATTTTGGGTTGAAATATTTTGCGGGCAAAAATTTGGATGTATTCCTTAACCCCCAATTGACTTATGAACAGAAGCTGAACAAAGGGAAACGGGACTTCAGCGTCGGCTTGAATATTGGCTATCGTGCGTCCAACCCCAACTCATCCTTGAACTTGCAGCATAAGATTGGTTTGAACATTCGTAGCGAATCGCCTTATGTTTGGGTTAATCTCGGAACCCAGTTGGGATTTGACCTGTTCAAGTGAACTTCGCCGTTGTATTCAGGAAAAAATTCATATTTCATTTTTTGGTAAACGATTTTTCAAAATTTTGTAACTTTTTTGTAATTTTTTATTGATTATTGGTAAAAATGCAAAATAAACGGGGGTAAAAATGAAAGCATTGAAAGTTTTAACAGCAATTATTTTGGCATATTTGCATCTGTCAAAGTATACGTGAGAGTGAGCAAATTATTTAAGCCAAAAGAGTATAACGCAAGTATTCGTCAAAAATTTATTTTAGCCAATCTCCAAATCCTTCTGGTTAGATTTTTGCGGTTTTCTTCCTATTAGATTTTTATTTTTTCTTTGAAGTATTCGATTGTCCTTTTTAAACCTTCGATGCGAGGCACTTTTGGTTCCCAATTCAAAAGTTTGCGGGCAAGAGTTATGTCGGGCTGTCGGACCTTTGGGTCGTCTTGGGGAAGTTTTTTGAAGACGATTTTGCTTTTGCTTCCGCAAAGTTCGATTATTTCTTTGGCTAAATCGAGAATGGAAATTTCATCGGGGTTCCCAATGTTCACGGGCTCGTGGTAATCGACGTGGAGCAAACGGAAAATGCCTTCGATTAAATCATCGACATAGCAAATTGAGCGGGTTTGCTCGCCAGTGCCAAAGACTGTAACATCTTCGTTGCGAAGTGCCTGCGAGATGAACGCGGGGATTGCTCTGCCGTCGTCAATTCGCATTCTTGGACCGTAGGTGTTGAAGATACGGACAATTCTTGTGTTAACGCTGTGGTAGCGGTGGTAAGCCATCGTTATTGCTTCGGCAAATCTTTTTGCTTCGTCGTACACGCCGCGGTAGCCGATTGGATTAACATTTCCCCAATATGATTCGGGCTGCGGGTGAATGAGTGGGTCGCCGTAGACCTCGCTTGTGCTTGCAAGCAAAAAGCAGGCTTTTTTTTCTTTCGCCAACCCGAGCATTTTATGTGTTCCAAGAGAACCAACTTTGAGCGTCTGAATGGGGAGCCGAAGGTAATCGATTGGCGAAGCAGGCGAGGCAAAGTGGAGAACAAAATCTAAATCGCCGGGAATGTGGGTGTAGTTTGTAATGTCGTAAAATATGAATTTGAATTTGGGATGTCCAAACAAATGAGCCAGATTGTCGGCATTGCCAGTAATTAAGTTGTCGATTGCGATAACTTCGTCTCCGTTTTGGATAAACCTATCACAAAGATGGGAGCCGAGGAAACCGGCTCCCCCCGTAACTAATACTCTTGCCATTTTTCTCTACAAATTTTCAATTACTTTTTTAATATGATTTTGAACTTCGAGAGCAAGGTCTTGCAAAGCTGGATTTTTGATTGCCATCATCGAGGCAACAGGGTCGATTCCCGAAACTTCTGTCTGTGAGTCGGAAATTTTTCGTACAACAATGTTGCAGGGCAACATCAATCCAATTTTGTCTTCCACAGTTAAAGCTTTGTAAGCAAAATTTGGGTTGCAGGCGCCCAAAATTTTGTATGGAGGTAAATCGACACCAATTTTGTTTTTTAAGACCTCGGAAACAAAAATTTCTGAAACAATTCCAAAGCCATTTTCCTGCAGAAGTTTCGTTACTCTCTCGATTGCTTCGTCGAATCCAACATTAAGTATTTTCGAAAAGTAATAAGACATAGTTCCTCCTTTTATGAACAACCAGTTGTAGTTCCACAATCTTCGCAAACCGAGCAAGTTCCGCTGCGTCGCATTCTAATTGAACCACAGGCAGGGCAAGTTTCGCCGGTATAGCCCAGTCCTTGTGCAGCACTCATCATTTTAGTCGATTTTCCTTCGATTGAGCTTATTAATTCTTCGACAGCAACATATTCATCGTTTGTAGCGTTCTCGATGTGGTTGCCTTTTTCTTTTGAGTTTTCGTCTTTGATTTCAATAACCTTTTTCGTGGTTTCTGTTGTTTCGGGCTTCGATGGCGGAGCAATTGTTGGAGGGACTTCGTCGACTGCGTGAACGTGAACGAAGTCATCCCGCTTCAAATAATCGTAGCCGAGCGAACGAAAGACGTAATCCAAAACCGAAGTTGCATATTTGATTGCTTCGTGACCTTCGACTGGACCAGACGGGTCGAATCGGGTAAACGTAAATGTATCGACAAGTTCTTCGAGAGGAACTCCATATTGCAAAGCCTTCGAGGCTAAAATCGCAAAGCTATTGAGCAAGCCGCGGAACGATGCACCCTCTTTGTACATATCGATGAAGATTTCGCCAAGGGTTCCGTCTTCGTATTCACCGGTGCGAAGGTATACTTTGTGTCCACCAACCGTTGCCTCTCGGATAAATCCTTTACGCTTTTTGGGTAGGCGGCGCCTTTCAAGTCTGTATTGATTAATTTGTTGGGGCGCAGTTTGTAGTTTTTGAACGATTTGGGTTTGAACTTCGGCTGAACCTTTGGTTTCGTCAATAGTCTCTTCGTCGCCGAGCATAACGATTTCGTCCAGTCCTTCGTATGCTGTTGTATTTAGGGGTTGAGAAAGTTTAGAGCCATCGCGATATATAGCAATGGCTTTTAACATCATTTTCCAAGCATCAAAGTAAACTTTGCCTATATCTTCGACGGTTGCTTCGGCAGGCATATTGACTGTTTTCGAGATTGCACCAGTTATGAAGGGTTGGGCAGCAGCCATCATTCTGACGTGAGCCATATATGGAATGAAACGAGTTCCGCGTTTGCCACACTTAACAGCAGTGTCGAAGATAGGCAGGTGCTCGGGTTTTAGGTGGGGAGCCCCTTCGAGCATCATCGTTCCACAAACGTAATCGTTGGCTATCTCGATTTCTTCATTTGTGAAACCGAGAGCCGAAAGCATATCGAAATTTGGGTCGTTGAGTTGTTCTTCGGTGAATCCCCAAGACTTACAGAAGTCTTCACCAAGCACAAATTTGTTGAATGCAAAACGAATATCAAAGACGTTGTCGAGTTGCTTTTCGATTGCTTCTATTTTTTCTTGTGTAAATCCGCGTTCCAAAAGAGATTTTTGGTTAATTGTTGGACAACCGATAAGAGTTCCGTGCCCTTTGGTGTATTTTTCGATTTCTTCTATTTGTTTATCTGTGTAGCCCAATTTTACAAGGGCTTTATGAACAGATTGGTTAACGATTTTGAAGTAGCCTCCGCCGGAAAGTTTTTTGAATTTAACGATGGCAAAATCTGGTTCAATTCCAGTCGTATCGCAGTCCATAATCAGTGCAATGGTTCCAGTTGGTGCGATAGCAGTAACTTGTGCATTCCGGTAACCGTATTTTTCGCCCAATTCAAGTGCTTCGTCCCAAACTGTTCGCGCTGCTTTCAGCAGGTAATCGGGGCAGTATTTTGGATTGATTCCCATCGGCTTGATGGAAAGACCTTCGTATTCGTTGTCTCGGGCATTGTAGGCAGCCCGTCGGTGATTACGAATTACTCGAAGCATATCTTCGCGGTTCTCGTTGAAGCGAGGGAAAGGACCAAGTTCTTTTGCCATTTCGGCGCTTGTTCGGTATGCTTCGCCAGTCATAATTGCAGAAATCGCACCTGTGATAGCAAGTGCTTCGGGCGAATCGTATGGGATGCCCTGGACCATTAAAAGAGTGCCAAGATTTGCATATCCAAGCCCAAGGGTACGAAATTCATAACTTAATTTTGCAATAGTTTTTGATGGAAATTGAGCCATTAGCACAGAAATTTCGAGTATTATTGTCCAAATACGAATTGCATGGCGAAATTCATCGACCTTGAACACGCCAGTTTCTTCATCGTAAAATTTAATCAGATTCAAGCTTGCAAGATTGCAAGCGGTGTCGTCCAAAAACATATATTCGCTGCAAGGGTTGCTTGCGTTGATGCGTCCAGATTTCGGGCAGGTGTGCCATTCGTTGATTGTGGTGTCGAATTGTAAGCCTGGGTCGGCACTTTTCCAAGCTGCAAGGCATATTTTATTCCAGAGGTGCCTTGCTTTAACGGTTTTAGCAATTCCACCGCCAACTCGGTAGCGAAGTTGCCAATCTTCGTCCTTTTCGACTGCACGCATAAATTCATTTGTTAAGCGGACACTGTTATTTGAATTTTGCCCGCTTACGGTTGAGTAGGCTTCACCTTCGTAATGTGTATCGTAAACATCGAAATCAATTTCCTCGACGCCATTTTCTACTAAACGCAAAACGCGATGTATGTAATTCAAAAGGACACCACGGTGGAGAGCTTTTTTGATAAGCTTTCGTAATTCTTGATTAGTCTTTGGGTTAGTTCCGCCTTTCTTTGCCGATTCAACAATGGCTTTTAAAAATGTTGAATTTATTTTGGAGCCAGTAACAAGAGCAGCTACTTTTTCTTCTTCCTTTGCTTTCCAATCGATAAATTGTTCAATGTCGGGATGGTCAATATCGACAATTACCATCTTTGCTGCTCTGCGAGTGGTGCCGCCCGATTTAATTGCACCGGCTGCTCGGTCGTAAATTTTTAGGAAGCTCATCAAGCCCGATGACTTTCCACCGCCGGAAAGCGGTTCGCCTTCGGCTCGGAGTGGCGAGAAATTGGTGCCCGAACCGCTTCCGAATTTGAAGATACGAGCTTCGCGGGTTACCAAGTCGAATATTCCGCCTTCGTTTAGCAAATCGTCTTTGATGCTCTGGATAAAGCAAGCGTGAGGCTGGGGTCGAGTGTATGCGTCCTTCGATTCTTTGAGTTTTCCAGTTTCGGGGTCGACATAGTAATGTCCCTGTTTATGCCCTTTAATTCCGTAAGCCCAAGCCAAGCCTGTATTGAACCATTGAGGTGAATTTGGGGCAGCCATTTGGTTCAAGAGCATAAAGACTGTTTCGTCGTAGAAATTTTGTGCATCTTCGGGTGTATCGAAGTATCCATATTGCTCGCCCCAATATCGCCACGTGCCGGCAAGTCGGTGGACAACTTGCTTTATCGAAGTTTCGGAGCCAAGGACTTGGTTGCCATCAGGTCCAAGAATTGGATTGCCCTTTTCGTCGAACTGCGGAACACCAGTTTTGCGAAAATATTTTTGTGCAAGCACATCGGTTGCAACTTGGGACCAATGTGCAGGTACTTCGATGTTCTCCATATGGAAGACAATGCTCCCGTCGGGATTGCGTAGCGTGGAACTCCGTTTGGTGTATTTAAATAAGTCGTATGGAGATTTAGCATTTCTGGTAAAAATTTTTTGAATCTTCATAAGTCCTCAATTATTAAACAAATAACCAATCTTATTTCTTTCCTTTAAAAATTAGAATTTTTCAATATTTAAAAAAATAAAATTAATCAGAAAAAATTGAATAAAAAAACAAGTTTATAAAATTTTAGTAAGACTAAATTTTTGTTTTTATTTTCTATTTTTTCTAATTTTGTAATTTTAACTTGTGATTTATAATCAAAAAAGGAGTTTTTTGTGCTAAAATCGCAACTTGATTATAATTTGAAAGTTAGGTTACCGATAACGGTTTTTGTTGTAGCAATATCATATTTAATAACATTTATGGTGTCCAAGCCCGAGCGAGATGGTGTTGGATACTCTCCGGACCAACCTATTGCCTTTTCCCATAAGCTTCACGCTGGGAATATGCAAATTGATTGTAAGTATTGCCACATTAGCGTCGATAAGGGAAGATTTGCAACAGTGCCATCTACGAACATTTGTATGAATTGCCATTCGGTCGCCCGAAAAGACCGGCCGGAAATAGTAAAACTTACTCAATTTTTTGCTGACGAGCGACCAATCCAGTGGAAGCGAATTCATCGGCTTGGCGATTTTGCTTATTTCAACCATAGTGTCCACATAAACAAAGGAATTGACTGCAAGTATTGCCACGGAGAAGTTGAGAAGATGGACAAGATACGACAGGTTCAAATATTTACAATGGGTGCTTGCTTAGAATGCCATCGCAATCCCCATAAGAAAATGCCTGAACTTGCTAGTAAGGTAAATCTGGGACCTGAATTTTGTGGCGCTTGCCATCGTTGATATAAGGTTTTGAAAATTATGGAATTGAAAAATGAATAGAAGAGATTTGTTGAAAAGGCTTGGTATTATATCATTATTTTCTTTTGCTGTAAAAAAGCCAAATAAAAGTTTCAACGAAAATTCACAAGAAGAAAAAGCAAAAGGGTTTAATGTAAAACCTTCGGCTATGTCTGTTGGACGAAAAGAAAGGTTTGAAGATGGGAAAAAATAAAATCTGGAAGGGATTAACAGAATTAAGGAATCCTGAACGAAGTCGTTTGTTAAAAGAACAGGAATTTTCTGCCGAAACCAAAGAAGATTTCGAATTAAGCCAACTTGGTGGTATTTCCCGAAGGAAATTCCTTGCTTTGAGCGCTGCGACTGCTGCGATTGCAACCACTGCTTGTTCAAATTATCGCGACAAAGGCTCAATTGTGCCTTACAACCAAAAGCTTGAAAATGTTTTGCCCGGTAAACCAAATTTTTACTCTTCCACTTGTACTGGCTGTGCTAATCATTGTGGAATACTTATTAAAACTCGGGAGGGGCGTCCAATCAAAGTTGATGGGAATCCCGACCATCCAGTAAACAAGGGAAAGATTTGCGCCATTGGTCAGGCTTCAATTTTGAATCTCTACGACCCGGAGAGAGTGAAAAAGCCAATCAAAAAGGAAAATGGAAAGTCTCGAGAACTTGATTGGGATTCTGCTTTTGCTGAGTTCGTAAACCAAGTTAGAAGTGCAGTATCTCGAAACCAAGAAATTGCATTAATTGCCAAGCCTGTGTTTTCGCCATCTACAGCACGACTCCTCGAGGAATTTAAAAAGAGGTTTGGTACAACTACAATTTATACCTACGATTTTCTTGAGTCTTTTGCCAAACTTAATGCTTGGAAACAAATTTATCCCAAATCGGATTTGCCGGAATTCGATTTTTCCCGTGCGAAAATTGTCGTTGCTTTGGAAAGTAATTTTCTTGCCACCGAAGGTAATTTCGTTAAAAACATTCGTCAATTTGTTTCAAATAGGAATGTTGATAAGCCAGAGGAATTTAACCGTTTGTATGCATTCGAAGGAGATTTGAGTTTAACTGGGGCAAATGCCGATTATAGATTTCCTCTACATCCCTCATTATTTCCTTTACTTCTTGCCACATTAATCAATGAAATTTTGTCGAAATATTCGAATAGACTACTGAATAATAAAGTTCCGAAAGATAAAATACTTGGCTTGGTTGCCAATCAAAATCTTGAGAATTTTTCGGGTAAAAGTGGAATAAATAAGTCCTACTTGGAGTTGCTCGTCAAAGATTTAATCGATAATCAAGGAAAAGCTTTAATTGTAACTGGTGATTCTTTGTCCGAAGATGTTCATTTGCTTGCATTTTTGCTGAATGAAATTCTTGGCAATACCAAACTTTATACCGCTAAACCCAAACCAAGATTTTCGAATTCTTCTTTCGACGATTTTGTCCAATTGTCCAAAAAAATCAATGCTGGGCAAGTAGGGGTTATAATCAATGTTGATTGTAATCCTTTGTTCCATTTTCCCGAAGATTTAGGATTAAAACAGGGATTTTCCAAAGTTCCATTTGTTGTAACGCTAACCGAGGACAATAATGAGACTGCAGAAGCTTCGAATTTAATACTTCCAATTAATCACAATCTTGAGTCGTGGGGGGATTATTATGACGGGAATAATTTATATTCCACCATCCAGCCAGTAATTGAACCAATTTTCGGAACCTTTCAAAAAGAAGATATACTACTCGGACTGGTCAATGGTCAACTTCGCGCTGGTGCCTTCCATAAATTCTTAATGGACTTTTGGAAGAAAGAGATTTACCCAAGTTCTAATTTTGGTGTAGATTTTGAACAATTTTGGTTTTCGGTGCTACACGATGCTGTCTACATTCCACCCAGTAATACAGTCATTAATTCATACGAGCCAAGCTTTGACTTTATTGAACACAAGAAGTTAATTGCAGAACTTACAAACGATTGGACATTGGTTATTAAGAAGCCATATTTTGTTGGCGATGGAAAATATATGAACAATGGTTGGTTGCTGGAACTTCCACATCCAATTACAAAGGTTACTTGGGATAATTATGCTGCAATATCCGAAAATGATGCAAAGAACTTGAAGTTGGAAAATGGTTCAGTAGTTAAGCTTCAACGAAGTGGAAAAGAAATTGAAGTTCCCGTTTTTATTGTGCCCGGCATTGCCGAAAAAACTATAGTTATCGAAGCCGGATTTGGGCGAGAAGTTGTTAGTGTAGTTGGCAAAGATGTTGGTGTTAATCCAATTAAATTATTTGGCTTGGATAATTCGTCCAATGGATACGTTTTTCAGGATATTAAAATTATCCCTACTGGTAAGTTCAGGCAAATTGCATCAACTGTGGAGCATCATTCTTTGAATGACACGGGATTGAAAGATTTGCATAAGAGCCGTCATATAATCCAAGAAGGAACTTTGGATGAATTTGTCTCGGGCAAAATGGAAATTCACCGTGCCAAAGAGCTTATTTCGATTATTCCCGAGGTTAAGTACACCGGTGTGAAATGGGCAATGGTTATTGATTTGAACAAATGTGTTGGTTGTGGTGCTTGTGTAACTGCGTGTAATGTTGAAAATAATGTCCCAATTGTTGGCAAAGACCAAGTGGTACGCGGAAGAGAAATGCAATGGATTCGAATTGATACATACTTTAGTGGAACGCCGGAAAATCCTTCTGTTAGTTTGCAACCAATGTTGTGTCAGCACTGCGACGATGCGCCCTGCGAAAATGTTTGCCCGGTCGTAGCAACAAACCACAGCCCCGATGGCTTAAATCAAATGATTTACAATCGATGCGTTGGGACGAGGTATTGTTCTAACAACTGTCCTTACAAGGTGCGTAGGTTTAACTTCTATGATTTTCGTGACCGTTTTGCCGATGGTTATCTTTATAAGGATTCATTAAGGTTGTTGAACAACCCAGAAGTAACAGTTCGCTCTCGTGGAGTTATGGAAAAGTGTACTTTCTGCATTCAACGAATTGCCGAAGCTCGGCAGGATGCTCTCGCAAATGGACGCCAATTGAAAGGAACAGATGTCAAAACTGCTTGTCAGGAAGCTTGTCCCGCCGAGGCAATCATATTCGGAGACATGCACGACAAGGATTCCGAACTTTACTACTGGCGAAATCATAAGCTTGGTTATTTCGTTTTGGAGGAATTGAACATTAAACCAAATGTTACATATATTGCAAAATTGAGGAATAAAAAATCGGAGGAGGTTGCGTGAGCAGTAATATCGACTATTCTATTGAACCAGAGGTTGTCGAAGGGCAACCTAAGTTAAATCAGATAAACGAGGCTATTGCTAAGCCCTTAGAAACTCGTCCAAGTTGGAAATATTTAGTTGCTTTGGGAATATCTTCGACAATGCTTTTGATTGGTGCTGTTTGTCTTGGGTTTTCGTTTTACTATGGTATAGGACTTTGGGGAAACAATCAGCCTGTTGGTTGGGCTATCCCAATTGTAAATTTTGTTTTTTGGGTTGGAATTGGACACGCTGGAACTTTGATTTCTGCTATTCTTTTTCTTTTCCGCCAAAGGTGGCGAACGGGTATCTCCCGTTTTGCCGAGGCGATGACAATTTTTGCTGTTATTACTGCAGGGCTTTTCCCTTTAATACACACAGGGCGTCCTTGGTTGGCTGGCTATCTTTTCCCACTCCCAAATCAACATAGGCTTTGGGTTAATTTCACTTCTCCTTTGATTTGGGACGTTTTTGCTGTTTCGACCTACTTGACCGTGTCTTTCGTTTTCTGGTACATAGGCTTGATACCAGATTTGGCTATGCTTCGCGATAGAACGAAAAGCAAAATCAAGAAGACTATTTATTCAATATTTAGTTTGGGTTGGCGACACTCAAACCGGCACTGGCATCATTATGAAATGATTTATCTGATTTTGGCTGGTTTTGCAACGCCACTGGTTCTTTCTGTGCACACGATAGTCAGTTTCGATTTTGCTGTTTCTATTCTCCCGGGGTGGCATACAACGATATTCCCACCATATTTTGTAGCAGGAGCGGTGTTTTCGGGTTTCGCAATGGTTCAAAATGTTCTCATTGTTGTTCGAAAAATATTCAATTTAGAGCATATAATTACTTTGGATACTCTCGAAAAGATGAATAAAGTTATGCTTGCCACTGGGATGATGGTTGGCTATGCTTATGGTATGGAATTCTTTATAGCGTGGTATAGTGGAAATCCACTTGAGTCGTTTGTTTTCTTAAATCGTGCCTTTGGAAATTATGCTTGGGCTTATTGGATTATGGTTTCCTGCAATGTTATTTTTACTCAGCTGTTCTGGTTCAAAAAGATACGAAGAAATATTGTGGCAATGTTTATTATTGGTGTTTTGGTGAATGTTGGTATGTGGTTTGAACGTTTTGTAATTGTAGTAACAACCCTTTCGCGTGATTTTTTGCCATCGAGTTGGGATTATTACAAGCCTACGCTTGTTGATATTGGCATTTTGCTTGGAAGTTTTGGTTTGTTCTTTACCCTTGTGATTCTATTTATACGAAGCTTGCCTGTGGTTTCGATTTCCGAAGTTAAGGCTGTTGTGAAAGGTTCTCAACCAGTTCATCATTAAGAGGTAACTATGGATAATCAAATGAATACATCGGAAAATTTATATGGGGTCGGAGCTCTTTTCAAAGACCCAAACAAAATTGTCAAAGTAGTCGAAAAATTGGTAGAACTGGGTTATAAGCATTGGGATGTTCATTCATCGTACCCATTGCACGGAATCCCAAAGAGGATGCGTCTGAAATGGTCCCCTTTAGGCTATGTTGCATTAATTCTTGGTTTGACGGGAACTCTTACAGGGCTGTTCTTAACTTGGTGGACAATGTCCGTCGACTATCCTTTGACAATTGGGGGAAAGCCTTGGTTTTCGTTCCCTGCATTCGTACCAGTTCTGTTTGAGCTGACGGTACTTTTGGCTTCTGTTGGTACTGCAATAGTAATGTTGTTTATAATCTTCAAATTCCCGAATAATCAGCATCCCTTGCACGATACTGAATATATTAATAAGGTCTCGGTCGACCATTTCGGCGTTTTTATTGAAGCGAAAGATGAACTATTTGAACTTGAAAAAGTTAAATCCCTATTCAATGATTTTGGGGCTGATGAAATTATTGAAATTGCTTATGATAGGAACGAAGTTACTTTCAAACCCAAAGTTTTCGATGTAAAATTTATTTCATTTCTTGTTGTAATTGCAATTATTACTTCTTCGGTTGCCTATCTTTTTAATAACAAAATCCTATATCTTCCTCCGTTCGATTTTATGCTCAAACAATTTAGGCTTGGTCCGCAAGAATCATCCACTTTTTTTGCCGATGGCTTTGGAATGAGAAAACCACCTGCAGGAACTGTTGCTCGCAATCAAGAGTTTTACCCATTTAAAAATAAACCAGATGAGGCTGGGATGAAGCTTGTCAATCCTTTGCTTGCGACACAAGAAAATCTTGAATTGGGTAGAAATAAATTCAATACATTTTGTAGCCCGTGCCACGGATGGCGAGGTGAAGGCGATAGCCGATTGAATGGACAATTTCCAAACCCACCAAGTCTGCATTCCGAAAAGGTTCGGAATTGGACCGATGGTAGAATTTATCATGTAATTATGGAAGGACAAAATGTTATGCCTTCCTATGCAAGTCAGTTGACCGAAAAGGAGCGATGGGCTGTTATCTTATACATTCGTTCTCTACAACGTGCTCTAAATGCAAAACAGGAGGATATTCAATGATACAAGAAAACCTTGTGATTAATTACCAAAGAAAGCCTTTACCAGAAAAATTGTTTAAACTTGGATTGCTTTTGCTTGTTGTTGGCTTTGTTGGTGTAGTTCTTGCTTATATTACGAATTCTGCTCGTGCTTCGTTCAACCTGTTAGTTGTGTTCACTTGGATTGCAAGCATTGGAGTAGGTTCGATGTTCTTTATTGGGATTGAGTATCTTACAGGTGCTGTTTGGAGCGTGCCGTTCCGAAGAGTTGCCGAAATTACCGCTTCATTTGTACTTGTTCTGCCAATTTTGGCTATACCCATTTTGAGCAGCATTCATTCGCTCTATCATTGGTCTCATACCGAAGCAGTTCAGGTTGACCAAATATTGAAGAATAAATCCGCTTATCTTAACCAAACTTTTTTTATTGTGCGGTTGTTTATTACATTACTGCTCTGGTTCTTGTTTTATTACCTTTTCACATCAATTTCGAGGAAACAGGATAAAAGTTTCGACCAAAGTTTGACCAAAAAGAATACAATTGTTTCTGCCGTCTTTATGCCAGTCTTTGCTGTTACTTTAACTTTTTTTGCAATCGATTGGTTGATGAGTTTAGAACCCCATTGGTATTCTACAATCTTTGGTGTTTACTATTTTGCTGGCAGTTTTCTTGCTGCTCTTGGAGTGTTTACTTTTGTTTCAATTTCATTGAATGAAAATGGGTTTTTGGTCGATGGTTTGGGTAGCGAACATTATTATAGTATGGGGGCGTTGATTTTTGCTTTTACAAATTTTTGGGCTTATATTGCATTTAGCCAGTTTATGTTGATTTGGTATGCCAATCTGCCCGAAGAAACTTTTTGGTTTATCAATCGTGGTGTTGGTTCTTGGCTTTATTTCTCGATCGGAATAATTTTCGTGAAGTTCATTGTTCCCTACATCTTGCTTTTGCCTCAACCAGCAAAGATGGACCCGTTGCGACTTAAAATTGCTGCTCTTTGGGTTTTGTTTGCACATTACTACGATTTATTCTGGGTGGTGATGCCCACATATTCAAAGGGTGGGGTTCCATTTGGTTGGATGGAATTAGTTTTTCCAGTTTTTACTGTTGGTTTGCTAATAGTACTTTTCTACATATTTGCCAAAAATGTGAATTTAGTTCCAATAGGCGACCCGAAATTGAAAAGAGGACTGGAATTCCATTTGTAAAAAGTAAGATAAATTGAGAATAAATAAAATTAAAATTTTTTCGTTATATTCTTTTGATTCAGTTTGAACTAAATGTAATTTTGATAGGGATAAATAATGAAAAAGTTATTTGACTATTTTTATGATGAGATTGATTTTAAAGAAATCTTTAAGCATCCATCTCGTTGGTTTGGTTATTCATTTCTGCTCTTTTTCATAGTTATTTTTGCATTGGGAATTGTTTTTTTGAACAATCTCGATAATTTTTACAAAAATACTGCTCCTTATGACGAGCCCGATTCGGCAAAACTTTTCAAAGATGTAGAATTGCGACTTGGGAAGAAAGTAGAAGGAGTAAAGTTGGAAGAAATTAAAAATCCAAACCAAGAGATGATTGCCCGTGGTCAAGAATTGTATCGTACTACTTGTCAAACTTGTCACGGCGAGTCTGGCAAAGGGGACGGAATTGCTGGGAAAGGCTTGAATCCGCCTCCCAGAAATTTCACCAAATCCGATGGCTGGAAAAACGGACGAACTATAACTGCTGTGTATAAAACTTTACAGGAAGGTATTCCAGGCTCGGGTATGACTGCTTACGATTTCCTTTCGCCCCGCGACAGGATTGCTTTGTATCATACTATCCGAAAGTTTGCATCTGATTTCCCACCTTTGACCGATAAGGACATCGCCGAACTTGACGCCGCTTTTCGCGTAACCCAATCGTATGAATTACCAGCAAATATACCTATTGGCAAGGCAATGGAAAAGTTGATTGCCGAGAATAATCCAAAGGTATTACGAGCACAAGCAATAGCCTTTGCTCTTGCCAAAAGTGAGTTTAGCCGGTATGTTTCCGACCCAAAAGCTTTCGCTTCTTTTTTGCTGAATGTACAAAACCAAGGTGGTATTTTGGATTTAATGATTTCTAATATTCCACGAAATGGACTTTCGCCAAAATTTATAGCCGCAACCGAAAACGAAAAGAAAGAGTTTACAAACAAAGTTTTATCGTTAAGTATGAATTAGTTATGAGACGGTTGTTTATTTTGCTAATAGTTATTTTGGGTTTAGGTTCCAACCTTTTGAAAGCAGATGTAGAGGTTGGAATTGTTGAAAAGCTTGGCAACTACCTTCCGATGGATTTAGAATTTACTAATGACCAAGGAAAGAAAGTAATTCTTCGAGATATAATTAAAAAGCCAACGATATTGATGTTCGTTTATTACCATTGTCCGGGAATTTGCAGTCCTTTGTTGACGGGAGTATCGGAGGTCGTTGATCGTGCTGATATTGTTCCCGGAAAAGATTATCAGTTGCTTACAATAAGTTTCGACCATACCGAAAGTTGGGATAAGGCAAAGAAATGGAAAGAAAATCATCTAAAAGGACTTGAGCGCCAAATTAGTCCCGATGCTTGGTACTTTTTGGTTGGTGATAGTATTTCTGTGCGAAAAATCACCGATGCGGTTGGCTTCTATTTTAAACCCGATGGCAAAGGAGATTTTATACACGGGGCAGCCCTTTATTCAATTGCTCCTGATGGCAAAATCATCCGCTATCTTTTTGGTACCGAGTTTAATCCTTTCGATTTTAAAATGGCTGTTCTTGAAGCAGAGAAAGGTTTGCCCCTGCCAACTGTGAATAGAATTTTAAAATTCTGCTATTCCTACGACCCTCAAGGGCGCAAGTATATGTTCAATGTAACGAGGGTAGCAGGTACTATAATGCTTATTGCTTTATCTGTTTTCTTTGTTATCCTAATTGCTAAAAAGAAAAAAACAAAAGAAGAGGTGAAAAATGGCTAATGGTGTTCTTGCTGAAAGGTTGGAAAATTATTTAGAACATAAGACACATAAAGGAATTTTTGCCTGGATACTTAGCACCGACCATAAGCGAATTGGGATACTTTATCTTGTTTCGATGGTAACATTCTTTTGGGTCGGTGTGACCTTAGGGTTTTTAATGAAATTGGAAATGTTAACTCCTGGAAAAACCATTGTCGATGCACAAACATACAATACCTTCTTTACTTTGCACGGAATTATAATGATATTCCTTTTCATTATTCCGGGTATTCCCGCTGTTTTTGGCAACTTTTTCCTCCCAATTCAAATTGGTGCAAGAGATGTGGCATTTCCGCGACTGAATTTGCTTTCTTGGTATCTTTATATTATTGGCGGCTTGTTTGCAATTGCTTCGCTCTTTTTGCAGGGCGGTCCAATCGATACAGGTTGGACATTTTATGTGCCTTACAGCATAAGAACAACTACGAATGTCATTCTTCCTTTGCTCGGGGCTTTTATTCTTGGGTTCTCGTCGATTCTTACGGGATTGAATTTTATAACAACTGTTCATAGATTGCGGGCACCCGGGATGACATTTTTTAGGATGCCGTTGTTCGTTTGGGCATTATATGCTACTGCTTGGATTCAAGTTGTTGCAACCCCAGTGGTAGGAATTACGATAGTTTTGGTAATAATTGAGAGGGCACTGCACGTTGGAATTTTCGACCCAGCACTTGGTGGCGACCCACTCCTCTTCCAACATTTGTTCTGGATTTATTCCCATCCAGCAGTTTATATTATGATTTTGCCTGCAATGGGTGTTGTTTCGGAAATTATACCGACGTTTGCACGAAGGACAATTTTTGGCTACAAAGTTATAGCTTTTTCAAGTCTTGCTATTGCTTTAATTGGCTATTTTGTTTGGGCTCACCATATGTTCAGCAGTGGAATGAGCAATACATCGAGGGCAGTTTTTTCTCTGCTAACTTTTCTTGTTGCTGTTCCCAGCGGGGTTAAAGTGTTCAACTGGGTGGCAACCCTCTATAAAGGTTCAATTGAATTGCGTGCACCATTGATTTATGTTATGATGTTTATATTTCTTTTTTCAATTGGTGGATTGACTGGGCTTGTTCTTGGTTCTCTTGCAACCGATGTCCACGTTACCGATACTTACTTTGTTGTTGCCCATTTCCATTATGTAATGTTTGGTGGGACTGCGATAATCCTTTTTGCCGCATTGCATTATTGGTTTCCGAAAATGTTCGGAAAAATGTATTATGAGAAACTGGCAATCTGGGCAACACCATTCATTTTTATTGGCTTTAATATGTTGTATTTCACAATGTTTATCCTTGGTTACAATGGTATGCCCCGTCGCTATTGGAGTTACTTGCCCGAATACCAAACTTTGCACATAATTTCAACAGTTGGTTCTTGGATTTTAATTGCTGGATTGGCTATTATGTTTGGCAATTTGATTTACTCTTTGTTTAAAGGTAAACCAGCAGAGGCGAATCCTTGGGGCGGGGTTACTTTGGAATGGCAAATTCCCTCTCCACCGCCAGCAGAAAACTTCGAGGAAATACCTGTTGTTAATCACGGACCTTATGATTTTTCAATAATAAATGGGAATTCGGATGGAAAATCCTGAGATTTCTACACCAATTGCTATTTCGGAATCTGAAAAAACGGAACAAGCTCGGCACTTGTCTATCCCGCATCAACACAAAGATGCGATTGGAGCTAAAATTGGTATGTGGCTTTTTCTCTTCACCGAGCTTCTGCTTTTTGGGGGCTTATTCCTTTTGTATATGGCATATCGGCTTCAATATACAAAGGATTTTGTTGTTGCAGCTTCGGAATTGAATCTTGTGCTTGGCACTTTAAACACCATAATTCTCTTGACAAGCAGTTTGACTATGGCTTTGTCGATTGCCGCAATTCAACGGGGAAAGAAAAAGCTTTCGGTTGCTATGCTTCTTGCGACAATTGGTTTTGCATTGGCGTTTTTGGTGATTAAATACTTTGAGTGGACAGCGAAATTCCATCACGGAATTGCTCCAAATTCCCCTGAACTTCTGAGTAAACCAAATGGCGAAATCATTTTTTACGGAATGTATTATTCGATGACGGGTTTGCACGCTCTTCACGTGATTATTGGAATGATTATTCTTTTGTTTATGCTGGTTTTTCTGTTGCGGGGTAGCATCAGCAAAAACGATTACATTAAGCTCGAAAATTCTGGGCTTTACTGGCATCTTGTCGATTTGATTTGGATTTTTCTTTTCCCATTGTTTTATTTGCTTCATTAATTTTGGGAGGTTCAAGTGGAAAAAGAACATAAAGAACATTTGATACCTTACGGAACATACTTTCTTGTTTGGTTAAGTTTAATTTCATTGACTGTTTTAACCGTAACAGTTGCTGGAATAGAACTTGGACGCATAGCACTTTTTGTTGCTTTGGCAATAGCTTTTGTAAAATCTACCCTTGTTGTTAGCTACTTTATGCATATCAAATTTGATGACCTTATTTTTAGAATCTTCCTTTTAGTTGCTCTTGTTACTCTTGCTTCAATTTTTATTTTAACTGCAACGGATATTTTCTTTAGATAGGAGGTTGCAATGTTTGTGTCTGCTTCAAATTATGCAAAGAATGTCGATAGTGTAATGCTTTATATTATCGGCATCTCTGTCGCCTTGCTTTTGATAATTACTTTTGCTATGATAATTTTTGTAATTCGATATAATCGAAAGAAAAATCCTATCGCATCGCAGATAGAAGGGAACAAAACTCTTGAAGTTGTTTGGATTATAATTCCCGTTGCTTTAGTTTTAACAATGTTTTTTTACAGCTTCTCTGTTTACAAAGAATCACGCGTTGTCCCGCCGAACGCAATGAATGTTAAAGTCGAAGCTAAAATGTGGGCTTGGAAATTTTACTATGATAATGGGAAAGTTACCGACACATTATTTTTGCCCGCTGGCAGACCTGTGAAATTCAATATCGTTTCGCAGGATGTTAATCATTCTTTTTACATTCCAGCATTTAGAATCAAAGAAGATGCTGTACCGGGTAGGGAAAATTATATGGTAGTGAAACCTGAACAGATTGGTGCTTTCGATATTGCCTGTGCCGAATATTGTGGATTGAATCATTCTCTAATGTATACGAGAGTTTATGTGGTGCCCGAAAAGGAATTTGCCCAGTGGCTAAATGGGGAAGTTGATGATGATTATTTACGCAAGTATGTGGCTTCGCATTCCGAAGGATACAAAGATTATTTATCGGGAAGTTATGCAATTCTTTTTGCCAAAGGTTGTGTCCAATGCCATAACATTGACGAAAGGAAAGGAATTGGACCATCGTTCCCCGAGCTTCGTCGACAATTTGCTCGGGTTAATGTTGGAGGAAAAGATACAACTGTTGTAATCGACAAAGAATATCTTCGGGAATCAATCTTATACCCCGAGACAATGATAGTTAAAGGATACGAAAAACAAGCAATGCCATCAATGCTTAATAAGATTAAGGACGAGGAATTAGAGCTCATCGTCGACCTTCTATATTCTAATTTTGTGAAGAACAAGCAATGAAAATAAAGGAATTACTTACTTTTATTAAATTGCGTATTGCAGTTTCTGTGGCTATCAGTTCCGCCCTTGGATATGTGCTTTCAACAAAGTACATTGGGACAGAGATTCTGTATTTGCTAACAGGAGTTTTTCTTCTTGCAAGCGGCTCCGGGGCTTTGAACCAAGTTCAAGAGTGGCGGTTGGACGGAAAGATGAACCGGACGAGGAATCGCCCTATTCCGCGACGAGTTATTTCCCCAGCTTTTGGGTTTGTTGTTTCTACCTTGCTTATCTCTTTTGGAATTGGTGTTTTGGCCTTTGGCAGCCAAAGCATTTTAGTACCACTTCTTGGAACATCTGCTGTTGTGATTTACAATGGGATTTATACACCATTGAAACGGGTTTCGCCTTTTGCAGCAATTCCCGGTGCATTTATTGGTGCTATTCCCCCAATGATTGGATGGATGATGGGTGGCAACGAAATTCAACATCCTTTGAATCTTGCGCTTTCTTTGTTCTTTTTCATTTGGCAAATTCCTCACTTTTGGCTTCTTCTAATAGTTTATGAAGACGACTATAGGCGCGCTGGTTTCCCAGTCCTGACCGATAAAGTTTCGCCTTTGCAGCTTTCAAGAATTTCGTTCTCTTGGATTGTTGCACTTGTACTTTGTTCCTTTTGGATTATTTCTTTGCTTGACCATATAAGTTGGTTTACTTTGTGTGCAATTGTTTTGCTTGGGCTCTTCCTTTTGGCAAGAACCCATAAAATGGTGACAGTGCTCCAACCACGGGGCTTCTATCGTTTTGCCTTCGTCAATTTGAACATTTTCGTTCTGTTTATTTCTTTGATACTTACTTTTAATAAGTTGTTAAACATTTAGAGGTGGTTATGGATTTCCTGAAAATTATTGCTGTTCCACACTCTACCCAAGTGTTGAAACTTTTGGAAATCCTTTTCTTTATCGGGTTTTCAATTTTGATTCTATATTTTGCTTATCTTTTTGGGAATTTGATTTACTCTTTTTGGTTCTATTTAAAATCTAAAAGTTCTTCGGAATATTACATTGTATCTCAAAAATATCTCGAACATTGTTGCAAAGGATACTTAGGACTTTTTGGGTTGGGACTAATACCTTTGCTTGCTGTTTACTATTGCCTTGTTCAATTTCTTCAAAAGNCACCCCAGGATTTTGCAATTGTGTTCATAGCATCTTTTGCTCTCTTTTTAATTTTTGTTATTGTCTCTAAAATTCTACTTAAACTCCATTATAAATCAACATCTAGCCAACTTTTTCTCTTGTTATATGTTTTAGGGATTGTTTCAATCTTCCTCTCGTCTTTCTTTACAATTGGGATATTTAGTGTTTCAATCACTACAAATTTCAAATTTTCGGGAATTCAGCCTTTTGAATTTCTTTCATTCGATGTTATTTCCCGTTCTCTTGTATTTATTGGTATCGCTTTGGTAATTGCTTCGTTAGGTTACATTTTCAGAACATATTCTATCGATAGAATTGAATCGGAAGGGAACGAGTTTACCGACTATACAACAGCCCGCCGCCTGCTTTCTAATACGCTAATTTTTGGCAATATTCTACCAATTTTCTTTTTTGCCTATTATCTTACTACTCCAAAAAATCTCGTAACGCTTCAAAATTTTGTGTTTCTTATTATTTCCTTACTCATTCTTTTATTTTCACTAATTTTAACTTATTACTCTTTCAAAAATAAAAGAGCAACATTTGCTCGCACTGCTTTTATCTTTTCCATTTTTGCCTTTGCATTTTTCTTTGCCTCTGAAACAACACTTCTGGCTGTTTCGAACAAAGTACAAGAATTCAAAATAGCAAAAGATTACATTGCATATCACGAGCAACAGCTTTCCCTCGCTGGGCGGAAAGTCGAAGTCGCTGTCAATGGGGAAGAAATCTATAAATCAAAGTGCGTTGCTTGCCACCAATTCGAAACCAAGCTTGTTGGACCACCGCACAAAGAAATTTTGAAAAAGTATGCAAACCGCAAAGACGATATGGTAAAATTTATTCTAAATCCTGTTAAAGTTGACCCTGCTTATCCACCAATGCCTAATCAAGGTCTAAAACCAAACGAAGCCAAAGCTGTTGTAGATTATATGTTTGAGCACTACGGCAATATGATTAAATAAACGGAATTCATTCCCAAAAGACATCGTATGTTTGCGAAACATCCGATGTCTGAGTTTTAAAGTACAATTAGAGGGTGGATTATGTAAGCAATAAACTAATTTTGAGGTTTTATAACATACTAATTCCATTGTTGACAACTTATTACAATTGTTTTTTAAAAAATTTTTTTGTTTGTATATGAAATGTGTTTTTGCCTAAATCTGTATAAATCTTAGCCAAGAAGCAAAAGTTTAAACTTTGCAACTCTTTTTATATTCTAATCCTTTTCTATTTTTTCAGATGAAAAAATTGTTTTAAATTACGAATTTGTTATTTTGATTTTCGAATATGTTTAAAAAAATACTTGTAGCCAATAGAGGGGAAATTGCAGTTAGGGTGATTCGTGCTGCACACGAATTGGGTATCGAAGCAGTGGCAATTTACCACAAAGTCGATAAGGAAGCTCCGTATGTGCGATATGCCGATTATGCTTACGAATTGTATTCAGAGCAGCCCCGAGCTGCTTATCTTGATATTGACCAGATAATTAGTGTTGCTAAGAAAAGCGGAGCCCAAGCGATTCATCCCGGCTATGGATTTCTTTCGGAAAGAGCCCCGTTTAGCCAAGCCTGTCGCGATGCCGGGATTAAATTCATTGGTCCAAAACCTTTTTCCATCGATGCGATGGGTTCGAAAACTCGCGCGCGTCAATTGATGGAGCAAGCTGGCGTTCCAATTGTCCCCGGAACAAGCCAACCAATTGACGATTTGGATAAGGCTGTGGACATTGCAAAAACCATTGGTTTTCCAATACTTCTTAAGGCATCAGCTGGGGGCGGCGGCAAAGGAATGCGGAAAGTTTTTCGCGAAGAGGATTTTCGTGAAAATTTTGAATCTGCACGCCGTGAGGCTTTGAAATCTTTTGGTGATGGTTCAATTTACATCGAAAAATTGCTCGAAAATCCCAAGCACATCGAAATTCAAATCATTGCCGATGAACACGGCAATTATGTTCACCTTGGCGAACGCGACTGTTCAATCCAAAGGCGACACCAGAAAGTAATTGAAGAAGCACCCTCGACGGTGTTGACTCCCGAACTTCGCAATCGAATGGGCGAGGTCGCTATAAACGCAGCCCGTGCAGTCGAATATGTCAATGCTGGAACAATTGAGTTTTTGTTCGATAAGAACAAAAATTTCTATTTCTTAGAGATGAATACTCGATTGCAAGTCGAACATCCTGTTACAGAATTTGTTACGGGCATCGACATTGTCAAGGAACAAATTAGAATCGCCGCGGGCTATCCACTCTCGTTCTCGCAAAAGGATATTCAATGGAAAGGGCACGCTATCGAATGCAGAATTAATGCCGAAGACCCGTTCGACAATTTTATGCCGTCGACTGGTAGAATTACTTATATGCGCGAACCAAACGGCAGAGGTATTCGCTTGGACAGCGGTGTGGAAATAGGTTCAGAAGTGTCAATTCATTTCGACCCAATAATTGCTAAATTAATTGCCTATGGGAAAGACCGTGCCGAAGCTATCGCCGTTATGTTACGGGCTCTTAATGATTTTAAGATTTGTGGGATTAAAACTGGCATTCCTTTTTTGATGAAAGTATTGCAGGAGCCTAAATTTATCGAAGGGACTTATGACACTGGCTTTTTGGAAAATGAATTCAATTTTTCTAAACTTGAAGAAGAAAAGAAAAAAGAACAAGATTTGATTGCTGTAATCTCTGCCTTCCTTTGGAAACAAAGCGATAAAAAAGCTCACATTCAGCCAAGCTTCAATAATTCGTCTAAAATTAGTAAATGGAAGTTACGAATGAAAAAATTTGGGAGGTATTGAAATGGAGAACAAAGAAAAGCTTGCAGTTGTTTTAATGAGTGGTGGTATGGATTCAGCCGTTACTACTGCCATTGCCATTTCGCTTGGCTACAAAGTTGCAGGCTTGCATATAACCTATCACCAACGAACCCAACAACGGGAACTCAAAGCTTTTAATGATTTATGCGATTTCTTCAAAATCGATAAGAGGCTTGTCGTCCCGATAGATTATCTGAAAACCATAGGAGGGTCTGCTCTAACCGATACGAATGTTGAAATCGAAAAGGCTGCGTTCAATAGGAAAGATATTCCACAAACATACGTGCCTTTTCGAAATGGGAATATGCTTTCTATTGCAACGAGTTGGGCTGAAGTTTTGGGCGCCAGTGCAATTTTCATCGGTGTTGTTGAATCCGATAGTAGTGGGTATCCAGATTGCCGTCAGGACTTCTTTTACGCATTCGAGAAAGCAATAAATCTCGGAACAAAGCCCACAACAAATATTCAAATTCAAACACCATTGATAAATTTAACGAAAAGGGATATCGTCGTGCTGGGCAGAAACTTTGGTGTGCCTTTTGAACTTACTTGGAGTTGTTATCGCGAAACCGAGGTGGCTTGCGGGGAATGCGATTCTTGTGCACTTCGACTTCGTGGCTTTCAGCAGGCAGGACTCGAAGACCCAATTCCATATCGCATTAAACCTGTTTATATTTAGACATATTTTTGTTTTAGGAATACAATAAAATTCATTCCTTTTTGTCTAAACAATTTTTTATTCGTAATTTTGCATTTTAATTTTGTTGACCCTGTAGCTCAGGGGTAGAGCACCTGACTTTTAATCAGGGGGCCGCAGGTTCGATTCCTGCCAGGGTCACAAAGCGATTTAGTTTTGAATTTCTGATAGGTCAAGGAAATTAATAATACAAGTTTCTTTGCAATCATCAAAAGAAACTAATCATTTTATAGATAGCTTCATTGAAAGAATGGGTCGTTCGTAAAGTCGAATGGCTCCCATTGTTTGTATAACAAAATAAAGGAGGTTCTATGGAGTTACCAATCGAAATTCGCCCTTATTTTACCCCAAGTCAGTTGGAGAAGTTCAAATCTTTGCCAACTGAATCGCAGGTTGATTTTATTGTCAAATTTATGCAGCGAATGGTTAAACCGGAAATTTTGTTAATATGTGCGAGGCTTGGAATACCGTATTTTTATCTTGGGTTGCCTAAGAAACAATTTCGGTTTGAAATTACTTTTGGTAAATTTATTTTTGGATGGCGGAAAATTATGAAAAATTTTGAAAAAATTGCTTTTGAGCATAACAAAAAGCTTATTGAAGAATTACTTTAAAGTCGGGCTAAACAAAACTATTAGAGGATATTTAAAAGCACCAAAATTTCTTCGGACGGTATCTGTCTAACACGATAAATTCGACTCTTGTTAATGAGTAACCTTTTGGTTTGAATGGGAATTCCGTTCGTGCCTGTTTTTCAATTACTACGGTTCAGATTGTAAATATTAAGTTACTTTTTCAAAATTATTATTTATCTATTTAATCACCATACGAGGAATTTTGAGCCTATTGTTTTGCCATCTTTAAAATTAAGAACAATTGAATAAACTCCTGAAATAAATTTGTGTTTGTTTAAATAAAGAGGAAATTTCTGGTGTTCCAAGTTCATCAAACTCTTTCCTAAAATGTCGAATATTCTGACTGAACAATCCATTTCAAATTTCTGCGATAAATCGATGATAATATGCTCATCATCGTAATCAATAAATATATTGACTTTCGAGTATTCGGATGTAATATCTTCATTAGAAATTCCCGAGGGGAAGCTGCAAAGGGATGACTGACGACGGATGTCATTTTGAAACATTAGCCAAGGCGGTCCATTTGCTTTCCCGATGGTAAGCATATATGCTCTTCCAAAATTATTCTGGAAGTCGGGGTAATTAGCATAGCCACCAACAACGAATAAATCAAGTTGACCATCGCCATCGAAATCGGCAATCAAGGGTGCATTGTCGAAGCCAAAGCGTGGGTCGTTAAAGTCTGCTCTGAGGTCGACCGCCCAAATTTGTGTTCCTGTAAATCCATCGAGAGCGTAGACTTTTCCGCCGTCGGTTGCAAAAATTACATCGAGATTTTTATCAGAATTTACATCGGCTAAAACTGCTCCACGAAAGGCTTGTTCATAATCTGGTACAACAAATCTCCACTTTTGCGTTCCTTCGTTCGAAATTGCGAAGACAAAGAAGGAGCTGATGGCAAAAACTTCACATTTTCCATCGGAATCTAAATCGCCTATGACTGCTGGTGCGCCGAAATATCCACCGCCACCATAAAACTTCCATTTCGTGGAACCATCTTCGCCATTTAAGCAGTACAAAGTGTCATTGTAAGAGCCAATAACCAACTCGGGTTTGCCATCGTCATCTAAATCGGCTACGGCAGTGCCGTGGTAAATATGATTATTCACAGGGTAGCTCCAAAGTTTTTTCTGGTCTTTTCCATTAAAAGCAAAAATGCAGTCCTTTTTGTCGAAATTCCAAGTTGCAACAACAAAATCCAAAGCTCCATCTCCATTTAAATCCAGAATTGTGGGAGCAGTTTGTATCCACGAATTTAAATCCACTGCAAGTTCCCATTCCACCGAACCCGAACGAGCATTTATGCAGATTACGTATCCGCCGAATTCGCCGTGGAGTATTTCATCCTCGCCATCGTTGTCTATATCAGCAACGGTTGGCGGAGAATCACTTCCACGAGTTGGAACGCTCCAAAGCACTTCTCCAGTTTTGCCCGAAAAGCAGTAGGTTTTCGGTGTGCAGGAACTTGGCACAATCACTTCTGGCAAGCCGTCTTTGTCGATGTCATAAAGCAAAGGGGCGACGTCGTTGCATCCTTCGGTGGAACCCACAGCGGTTGAATATTTCCACAAGAGTGAACCATCTTCGCCGTTAAGGACGTAGATGTTACCATCGTTCCGATAACATCCAAAAACGATTTCCAATTTTCCGTCGCCGTCGATGTCGCCTGCTGCTGATTGCCCGAAACAAGCATCTCTTGTGTTGAATGTCCATTTAATTTTAGGTTCCAAAGAAATGGCATTGTAAATTTGAAAAATCGAAAAGCAAACAGATAATGGAATAAGAGCAAAAATTTTCTTTTGAAATTTTGATATTTTAAAAATGTTTTTAATCATCGTATTATGCAATTATTAAAATTTTGAAATTACAAAATCGAAACAAACAGAAAGCAACAATTTACTAATGGTAATTTCTCAATGCAGTCCACCCTATTTTTGAAATTTAAAATTTATCATAATTTGCTCTTTCGTTGGGGCAATTTATGAATTGCATTTAGAAAATTTTTCAGACATCGGATGTTTGCGAAACATCCGATGTCTTTTTGTAATGAATCCCGTTAGGGTCACGAACGAGGATTTTCCGTAAAGCCATCACGTAATTTAATATCTTGTAAGGGCGAATAATTGTTCGCCCATACAACAAAACTTTTGGGAAAAGATTTTTTATGAGTTAAAATTATCCAAGTATTTTCAAAAAAATCAAAAATAAATTTAGTAATTTTTGGTTTTTAATATCTGAATTAGGATTTAAAATATGTCGAAAAATTTAGAAGAGAATGAGCAACAAGAGATTCGCATTCCAAAGTCCCCGGTTTATCGGGGAATAATCGATTTCGATTACAAGCCTATATACACGGGAAACATAGAGAAAGATATTGAAATTCTCCTCGAAACTACTCGTAATGCAGTTAAAGAGAATTTTACTGACCATTATAAGAATAGTGTCGAAAAGGCAGCTCGTATTGTTTACGAGCTATTTAAGGATGACCGTCGTGGCGATGGAACGATGTTTTATACTCATTTCTTCGAAGCTGCACACATACTTTTGAAGAAATTTAAGTTTTACGACCTGAATACATTGGTTGCAACGATACTTCACGATAGCATCGAAGATAAACCCGAGCATATTGGCTATGATTTTATCAAGAAGGAATTCAACAAGGAAGTTGCCGATATTGTCGACGGAGTCACAAAGATAACGAGTAATGTCGACATTGAACGAACATTTAATTTATCCATCGATAAACCAGCCACATTCGATGACATAGAAATTGCAACGATTAAGAAGTTGCTTCAATATGGGCTAAAAAATCCCAAAATATTCTTCGTCAAATTAGCCGATAGATACCATAACATCTTAACACTCTATGGAATAAAGCGAGCAGAGCGTCGGAGGGAAATTGCCCTGCAAACGATTAACGTCTACTTGCCTATTGTTAAAATCTTGGAATACGAAGATGTAGCCCGCGAACTTCGCGATTATTGTTTGTTTCATATAATTGCCGACAATCCCGAAAGTGCAAAATCTCAATATCAAAAACTAATTCAATTTCACACCCAAGCGCACGAAGATTTTGTGAATCTTCTAATAGATTATAAAATTGAAGAAGTTTTGAGTGATGCCCTTCGGAAAATCTCCGAACAAATACTTTTGCTTCCTGCACACAAAGGGCTTTTCGACCTCTATCAGGCTCTTTTACGAGAGAATTGGCAACTACCAAACAATTATTCTCATTTTTATCTTCTTATCGACATCCCTTTGAGCGTTTTCGACAAGGATAAACTTATTGCTATCGCGGGAACTCTTTCTAAATACTTTAATGTTCTTGAATCGGAAACTCTTAATGACTCAAGCATTCCTTCAAGATTGATTATGCAAGAGTTTCCAATTCAAAAATATACATTAGGAGTTAACAATAGGAAAATACTCGAAGTAGTTGTCAGAATCGTGCCTTCCGATACTTTGGAAAAACTGAACATTCAGGAAGTTTTAAACAAACGTGACCTGAAATATTTTTACAATGAGCAGGAATACAATGCACTAATGGAAATTATGGATTTTCTGATTCAAGGCACATCCGAAAACAAGATGGAAAAGATTCTTTATTATACAAAACGAATGTTTCGAACCGAAAATATTTTTATCAAAATTGTTAATAAGGATATATACAATTATGTTCCCAAAGGTTGGACTATATTGGATTTGGCATTCCGAGAATATGGCGAAGATGCATTTAAGTTGATAACTGCAAAGGTTCGAAACCCCGTAACCGAAAAAGAGGAAAACCAAAAATTCGATTATGTTCTTCAACAAAATGATGAGGTTGAGTTTTACTTTAGCAAGGAAATTTTGTTGACGCCCGAAGAGTTAGAGAATTTGAAACCATATTCTTTGAATGCAATAAATGAAATTCGCAAGTTTATCGAAAAAGCAAGAGCGAAGGAAAAAGAGACAAGGACGGGGCAGTTCTTCAAGGTTATTAAGTATGTTGGGAAAGACGAGCAGGGCGTCCTTCGACAAATCATTGACGAGAGCGATAAATTCCATATCAATTTGAGGGAGAATATTGCACAGGAGAATATTCGGGACAAGTTTCACGGGAGAATTTCTGCCGATTTTAAAAGTCCCAAGAAAATGAATTTGTTCTTGATTGAATTAGCCAAGATAAAGAATGTTCTCGAAATTTCCGTTGAGGATAAAACCGAAAGTGCTATCGCCAACACAAAAAAGAAATAATTTTTACTTTGATAAGATTATCCCAATTTGACAAGCAAAGATTGTTCATATTTAGCCTTGTTATTGATTAAAAGTAGCCAATGGTTAAAATTGTTCATTAATCAATATCTATTTTCTTGTCTTAATCTTTGAATTGAAACAGGATAGGAATGTAGGGTGGTTGGCATTAAATTTGTTGTTTCCTTTTTTTATGAAAATTTTAAAGGAACAATGTCGATAAAGTTGTATTTGTTTAAAGAGCGTTTGCCTTTGATGCAAAGAGCATTAGACACATATACTTTGAGATTAAAGACCACGGCGGAAAATATAGCCAATGTGAACACTGTTGGATATTCGCCAAAATATGTAAAGTTCGAAGAATATTTTCAGAATTCAATGAATCAAATAAAGATTGGTTCGGAGGTAAATACAGCAACAACAAGCGAGCTTGAAAGTTTGCCAGAGCCAAAAGTGGAAACCTTCGAGCCAAGCGTGAGCGAGCAATACTTTGCTGGGCAATCGCATGTAAATATTGACCGAGAAATGGCTACTTTGGCAGAGACGCAAATCAAATTTCGCTTTGTCTCGAAATTGCTGAAACGGTATTTTGCAAATTTGAATTCGGCTATAACTGGAATTCGTGAAATGTGATTTGTTTTTAAGTATTTATACTTATTGTTGTGATATAGAAAAGAATAAATTTGATGTTGTATGGGTGGAAACATTTTTGAAATATTTCGTATAAGTAGCGAAGGTTTGCTTCTCCAAAGGCAAAGGCTAACTTCAATTGCTAAAAACATTGCAAATGCAAATACAACAAGAACCGAGAATGGGGAACCCTATCGAAGGGAAATTGTAATTGCCCGAGCAAAAGAGGATGATAGTGCGTTCCATCGAGAATTCAATAACTATTTGGGTCCGTTGAAAATTTTAAAGGAGCAAGTTCCGTCGGAAATAGGGCAGAAAATTCCCGAAACCCAATATTTAGATATCGAAATTAAGAAAGATATGTCCGAAGGTCGTTTAGTTTATGACCCATCGCACCCTGATGCCGATGAAAATGGCTATGTTCGTTATCCAAATGTCAATGTGGTAACCGAAATGGTGGAGATGATAACCGCCCAGCGAGCATTCGAGGCAAATGTCTCGGTTATTGAATCTGCGAAAAATGTGGCACGAGATTCGTTGGATATTTAATATTTAAGATAGATTATGAAAATTAATCCTTTGAATGTGTATTCGCAATATGAGGTTCGAAATACCAACCAAGCGGAAAACATTCAAAAGTTGATTAACGAGAACGTACAAAAAGTTGCTCCTCAAAAGAAGCAGGAACAAAAGAAGGATGAGCTTTCGCTTGAATTGAAAGACCAGAATAGTATCATAAGTCGTCAGGAACGGGAATTTTTTATCAAAATGTTTCCCGAAAGTTCGAATAAAATAGAGAATCATATCCTTTTCAATAGGAATGGCAAGGTTCAATCGTACAACTATGCAAAAGGCACAATCATCGATGCTCGTGTTTAACAATTTATGGAGGGTTTATGCCTATTCGTCTTGATGAATTAAACTTACAAAGGCAACTTGAGCTGGAACTGATAAAATCAAAGGAAAAAACATCTGCTTCGAGTGGTTCTTTTATCGATACATTGAAGCAGATGATTGAAGAGGTAAACCAAATGCATAAGGAATCGGCTGAATTGCAAGAGAACTTCATCAAAGGGGAGCCAGTCGATATCCACGAAGTTATGATTGCTGCCGAAAAAGCCAAAACAAGTTTCCAGTTGTTGATGGAAATTCGAAATCGTTTCTTAGACCTTTACCGCGAAATTATTAGACTTCAAGTTTAAGGTTGAAATTTTATGGCAAAATCTGGTATCTTTGGGCAAGCATCAAATTTTATTAGCAAATTGTCTTTACTTCAAAAGATTGTTCTTTTTGGTGTAACCTTTGCAGTTTTGTTTGGGCTAATCTACATCGTTGTCAAAACCAGCAACAAAGTTGAATATGCTGTTTTGTTTTCTCAATTGGAACCGAACGAGGCTGGCAAAATTGTCGAGAAACTTAAGGAAAAGAAAATCAATTACAAATTGGAAGATAATGGAACAACCATATTATTGGATAAAAACAAAGTTTACGACACACGAGTGAGCATTGCTGCCGAGGGATTGCCCGAGAGTGGTGTCGTTGGATACGAAATTTTCGACAAAACAAATCTTGGGATGAGCGAGTTTGTGCAAAAGTTGAACTTTCGTCGAGCACTCGAAGGAGAATTGTCTAAAACTATTAGTTCGTTAAATGGTGTGAAAAAGGCTCGTGTTCATATTGTTATACCCGAAAAAGCCTTATTCGAAAAGGAACAAAAACAGCCCACCGCATCTGTTACTCTTCAACTTGCAGGTGAAAATGCGCTTAGCAAATTAAATATTCGAGGTATACAAAACCTTGTTGCGGCGAGTGTCGAAGGATTGACACCAAACAATGTAACAGTTGTTGACCACCGAGGTAAAATCATTTCCGAGTCGGAACTCGACCCGAATTCACTTCTTGGAAAGACCCAAACTCAACACGAGCAACAAATCAGAGTGGAGCAATATTTAACGAACAAGGTTCAATCGCTTCTCGATGGGGTCCTCGGACCGGGAAACTCCGAAGTTCGTGTCTCGGCTGATTTAGATTTCACCCAAATTGAAAAGACGATAACAGATTTTAATCCCGATAAACAGGTGGCTCGCCGTGAGCAATCGACCTCGAACAATGCAAAAACAGTTGATTCTTTGCAATATCCCGCACCGAACAGAACGGTTGAGCAGTCCAATACTATTGCTGAATATGAAATTCCCCAAACAATTGAAAAGATTGTTAATGGGGTGGGTACTATAAAAAGGATAACTGTAGGAGCGTTGATAAACGGAACTTATAAAGTTGTCGAGAAAGACGGAAAACGGCAAGTTGAATATATTCCTCGAACTGAGGAAGAGATAAAAAAACTCGAAGAAATTGTTAAAAATGCCGTTGGTTTCGACCCAAATCGTAATGACCAAATAAGCATTGTCAATGTTCCGTTCGACACTCAGGTTCCAGAGCCTGAAGTACTACAGCCAACGAGCCCGTGGTATTTACAACCTGAATACCTGCGACTTTGGGGGTTGATTGCCGCTATTCTTATTATAACTTTAGTTATATATCTGTTCTTCCATTCTCGCCACATCAAGGAAACAGCAAGAATAGCAATGGCATTGCCCGAACCAAGGAAGTTACTCGAAGAAGAAAAAGTTGATATTGAGCGAGAATTGGAAGGATTAAGACCAACCGAAGAACAAATGCTTTTCTTGCCAACAGAAATCCCCGAGCAATTGCTTTTGACCGAAGAGGCTGGCGGAGTTTCAATCCCAGAAGAAGGCATAGACCTTTCCATCATCAAAAAACCTTCGATTAAGCTTGCCGAAGCTCCTCTTTTGACCGAAGAAGCTTTGATGAAGATTGAAATTAAAGATAAAATTAAGGATTTCATCGAAACGAATCCAACCGATGCAGCTAAACTTATCAGGATGTATCTAACACAAGAAGAGCCACAAAAACGAGAGACTTATTAAAATTAAATGAAAATTAAATTCGTTTAAAAAAAACGGGCTTATGAAAAAGAAAGAATATAAATACGAAGATTTAACGCCAAAGCGGAAAGCTGCTGTTCTTTTAATGTCGCTCGATGTAGACACAGCTGCGAAAGTCTTTAAGCAACTTAGTATCGAAGAAGTTGAGCAAATCGCACTGGAAATCACCAACTTACAGGACTTGCCTGCCCAAATTGTTGACCAAGTTCTCGAAGAATTTTACCATTTGATGACTGCCCAAAGCTTTATGCTCGAGGGTGGTCTGGAATATGCCCAGCAACTACTCGAAAAAAGTTATGGTTACGACCGGGCAAAAGAGATAATCGAAAAAATTCGTGTTTTAACAAGTGTACGAGGTTTTAGCATTTTAAAGAAAGCAGACCCTCAGCAGTTAGCTAATTTCCTTGTTAAAGAACATCCGCAGACCATTGCCTTAATTTTGTCCCATTTGCCTCCCGATTTAGTCGCAGAAGTGTTGGCGGAATTTAATGAACAATTGAGAATCGAAACCGTTTTGAGAATAGCCAAGCTTGGCAAGGTTTCGCCTCAATTGCTACAAGAGGTTGAGCACGTTGTTGACCAAATTGCCGAGCAAACACTTTCGCAGAGTCTGGCTTCTGCTGGTGGTGCACAACTTGTAGCAAATATATTGAACAAGAGCAATGCGACTATTGCTAAATCTCTCCTTGAACATATTGAAGAGCAAGATTATGGCTTGGCATTAGAAATTAAGCGACTGATGTTCCTGTTCGAAGATATTGTTACCTTGGATGACCGCAGTATTCAAAGAATCTTGCGCGAAGTTGATAAGCGCGACCTTGCACTTGCACTTAAGGTTTCCGATGAAAAAGTTAAGCAGAAGATATTCAAGAATATGAGCGAAAGAGCGGCGGCGGTTGTTAAAGAAGAACTTGAATTTATGGGTCCTGTGCGATTGAAAGAAGTCGAAGCAGCCCAAATGCGAATTGTCGATATTATTAAGAGGCTTGAAGAGCAGGAGGAAATTGTTATTGGCGGCCGTGGTCGAGAAGATATTTTTGTATAGTTTTATTTGTTAAAAAATGCATACGCTCAAAGTTAAATTAAGCAAGAAGGACAAGCAAAAGACAAATAAAAGTGGATTAGAAAGCTCAGTTATTAAGCAAATTATACCTGAGATAGAATTATATCAATTCGAAGAGCTGACCCGCGAAGCCGTAAAGCCCGAATACGACGACTTTGAGTCCTTCTTCGATGATTTTACAGAGAGCAAACCCAAACGTCCGAAGCAAGCCAAAAAAGTTTTACCCAAGCCTTTGTTTACAATTTATTTTTCAATTCCTAATTATTGTAAGCCTATTGATATAAATCTTGACAAAGTCAAGAAAATCGAATTCGAAAAGGAAGAAATTCAGAGGCAAGTCCAATCTGCCTACGACAAAGGCTTCGAAGATGGCCAGCAAGCAACCCAGTTGGCTTTGGCAGAGGATTTTAACAAATTGGAAGATTGGGTTCGCCGAATTGACCAAGTCACTGAAAATTTAACGCAAGAGTTTTCCCACAAGATTAAAGAGTTGAAGAACGCCATTGTACCAATTGCTATAAAAGTTGCAGAACATATTTTGCGAACTGAAATCAAGGCAAATCCAACGGTAATTGAGAACCAAGTGGCGAAAGCACTCGAAATTTTGGATAATGAGAAGATTTTTAAAATTAGATTGAATCCCGACGATATTGAAATTCTGGAAAAAGTTAACAGTAGATTATTGGCTGAGCCAAAGCTCGAATCTGTGGAAATCGTTCCCGATATTTCAATAAATTTAGGTGGTTGTATTATCGAAGCAGAAATAGGCCAGATTGACGCAACAATTGAATCTCAACTTAAGAAAATTGAGTCTGCCTTGTCGAATTTGACAAACGATATTGACGAGGGAAATGTTTGAGATTTCTAAAATTAAGGATAAGATAATAGAAGAAATACCAAAGATTGACACTTTAGTCAATACTGGAAGGGTCACCAAAGTTATAGGTTTAGTTTTAGAAAGCGAGGGACCGAAAGCTAAAATCGGAGAAATTTGCCATTTAGTAAATAAAAATGGAAAAGTAATAAGCACTTCCGAAATTGTAGGTTTCCGAAACAATCAAATTCTTTCGATGGTTCTGGGCGATCTGATTGAAATTGAGCCCGGAACTAAAATTGTCGCTACTGGTGAAACATTGAAAATCAAGGTTGGCGATGCATTGCTTGGTCGAGTTCTGGATGGTTTGGGAAACCCAATTGATGGAAAAGGGGAAATCCAAAGTAGCAAAAAGCGTTCTGTATATGCTTCGCCTCCAAGTCCTTTGCAACGACAAAGGATAACAACACCCGTTGCAACTGGAATCAAGGCAATAGATGGCTTGCTAACTCTGGGAAAAGGTCAAAGAATTGGCATTTTTTCGGGCTCGGGTGTTGGCAAATCTACTCTTCTTGGTATGATTGCAAGGAAGACCAGTGCAGACATTAACGTTATTGCCTTAATTGGTGAAAGAGGTAGAGAGGTTCGGGAATTTTTAGAGAAGGACTTGGGCGAAGAGGGATTAAATCGTTCGGTTGTTGTAGTTGCTACAAGCGATGCTCCTTCGCTCGTTAGGGTAAAAGCGGCGTTGGTTGCAACCACAATCGCAGAATATTTTCGAGACCAAGGGCTTGATGTAATGTTGATGATGGATTCATCCACCCGTTTGGCTATGGCTCAAAGGGAAATTGGGCTAACAATTGGAGAACCCCCAACTACAAAAGGATACACTCCGAGTGTATTTGCTCTTTTACAAAAGGTTATGGAACGAGCTGGCACAAGTGTTAAAGGTTCTATCACAGGACTGTGTACGGTTCTCGTCGAAGGAGATGATTTAAATGAACCAGTGGCTGATACTGCACGCGGAATATTGGACGGGCACATTGTTCTTTCGCGAAAACTGGCATCGATGGGGCATTATCCTGCAATTGATGTGCTTGAAAGCATTAGCCGTGTTATGAATGATATTATTTCGAAAGAACATAAGCAAGCGGTATCGATTGCGATTGAAAATCTTGCAACTTATAGGAATGCAGAAGATTTAATAAGCGTTGGGGCTTATCAAAAAGGCACAAATCCCAAAATCGACCGTGCAATTTCTATGCACGAAGTTCTTACCAGTTTCCTTCGCCAAGATATTGATGAAACTCATAGTTTCGAAGAAACTGTAAAGAGGTTAATTGAAATAACATCGAGAAGTTAAAATGGCAAAGAAGTTTTCTTATCGATTGGAAACTTTTTTAAACCTTAAAACCTTTAAAGTAAAGGAGATTGAGGAGAATATTCAAAAAGTTTTGTATTATCGAACTCAAACAGAGGAAGAAATTCGAAAAAATCAAGAATATCTTGCTATGTTGAATAACAACCGAAATGGGCATTTCAAAGCAATTGAAATACAAGCATTAAATTATCATAAGGAAGCTGTTAAAGATGAAATCGAAAACCTTCGGAGTCAGTTGGCACGAATCATAGAAATCGAAAACATCCTTCGTCAGCGTCTTGTTGAAGCGATGAAAGAGGAAAAAGTTCTTCAAAAACTTAAAGAACGGCAATTCGAGGCATATATGTACGAAGTCAATCGAGAAGAAACAAAACTCTTGGATGAAATAACTGTTCAGAAGGAAATTAGGAAAAACCACGCAGGTCTGGAATGAATGTCAAACAAGCATTAATCGTGCTTGCTATCGTTGTTGGTTCGTTGATTTTTATTTTTCTCATTATTTTGGGATTGTATAAATTTTTTCCCGAGATTTTTGGTTTAAAGAAAGAAACAAAGACCGAAAAAGTCGAGGCGTTGAAAACAGAATACAAAAATGAGCCTATGATTGTTCTTTCTCGTCGCGAATATGACGAGTGGCTCCAAAAGTCATTTAATGCATCTGCGATTGTTGCAGAAAATCAATTTCTTTCGAATTATTCCAAGTATCTTCAGGATTCATTAAAGAAATTGAGCAATCAATTCACAGGTTTGGAAAAATTCAACAAGGACTTGAGCGATAGTTTAAAGGATTGGAAAGGGAAATACGATGAGAAAGCCCGCCAAGTTCAAACTCTTTTGGCGCAGATTCAACAAAAAGACAAGATGATTGCAGAGCTGAACTTTCGATTTGAACAGATTTCGAAAAGTGGTAAAGCCACCACAGATTCCGCCAAGCAAGTGGTATATTCAACATTTGCAAAGATATTTGAAAATTCAAATCCACAGGAAGTTGCAAAAATTCTTGAACATTTAGCTGAACAACAGGCACTGTCAATATTGAAATCGATGTCAAAGAAAAAAGCTGGCAAGATTATTGATGCTCTTTCTCCTGAACGAAGCGCCCGGATTTTAGAAGCTTCGTTTAAAAAGTGAAATAAGTTCTTTAAATAAAATAAATTAGGCAGGATGCCAAGATGAATGCAAGGACGCTTGAAATTTTTATTGACAATATTCAACAAAACTCTGGTGAATTTTTAAACCAGAAGTCGAAAATTAAACATAGATTTTCGGAAGACCTTACTGCTGTCGACTTTTTGAATCCATTCATTGAATCCTTGCTTGGGTTAGAAAATCCAAATCCTATCAAAGAAAGAAAAATTATACCTACTGAAAACACCAATTCAGAATTTAAAATTTTAGGGAATGAACAACAGGAAGCAAAAGGAAAACGGCTGAACATTAATTCAGAAAATGTAGTGCACTTTTCTCAACCGACCATAAGTCATTTAAAATTTTCAAAGATAATTGAACCACGACATACCGACAAAAGTTTAGAACCTAATCCAAAGGATGAAATTTTACAAAATCGTCTTAATTCGATTACAATTTTAGCTTATTCTTCCGAAGCTTTTTCGCCAGAAGAAGAGGGGGCAGTTCATTTAAAAAATGAAGATAGGAAGAATTTACTGTTTTCACAAACTCCCTCTATTTCTGATGTATCTAATTTTTCACCAAAGTCTAATAGGATTTTCGATGAATCAAAGTCTTTTGAAACTTATCATCAATATTTACCCAAAGATAGGGTTTCTGATGAAGATTTTGCTGGGAATCTTGAAGCAAAAGGTATTTATGATAAAGAAATATTAGACAGCTCAAAGGAAACTACTGGCAATGGGAGAAAAGCAGATGGTTTTATAAAGCCGAAAGAAAAAGTAGTTGACGCTGTGGTCAAGCGATTACTAAAAACCAGTGTTTCAGTTGGAGAAATTGAAACAAATAAGAAAAATCCTAATGAATGTGCAAGTTCAATCCCTGATAAAATTTCTGGTGGTCAGGGTTTGAAAAATGAAAGGAAATTCGAGCAAGTTGAAAGGGAACAGGTTTCACAGCAAAACAATAAGGCAATTAATTCGAATAAATTAGTATTAAATGAATTAGCCAAAGAGTCTTCGGCTTCGAAACAAGAATTGGGCTACAAAAACACGAAAAAAGTGTTTCCTGTATTGAATAACAATTTTTCTTCTTATGGCAATCATAAATTTTCACTTTCGGAGGTAGCAAAACAAATTAGTCAATCATCGGATAACGTTTTTCTTAAGATGTTTAATTCTTATAATTCGAAAACTGAAACAAATAGCTCATTTTCGGATATGCTCAACACCTTTGTTTTAAATTCACCACGAGATATTGATTTTTCCAAGCCAGTGGTTAAAATAGAAAAGGGAAAAGAAATAAATCAAAACATTCCAAGCGTTTTTCAATCCATCATAGATAATGAACCTTCTGAATCTTTGGAAAAAAGTGAAAGACCGAACCAAAAGTTGAATTTAATCGACCAAAATTATTTGAAAAATGAGCAACTAAATCGGGATGTGGACGAAAGTCAAATTAATAATTTTTCGGATAATCAACATAAATTTGAACAAAGGGATAAAACTGAACAGAAACCTGTTGAAAAATCAACAAATTACATAAGTAATTTTGATAAAACTACCGAACCCGAGCCGAGCAAGGTTTCAACATTGAACCAACTGAATTCGCAAGTTAAATTTGAAAGTGAGTTAACAAAGGAAACACTTAAGCCCAGTGCAAATATTCATATAGCAAGGATTTCCGAGTTGCCACAGAAAATATCTTCATTTGTTGAATCAGTTAACCAATTCCCAGCGAGAGCAGAGATTACATTGAGTCCAAAAAGTCTTGGTATGGTAATTGTTGATATAACAGTGGTGAATAACGAAGTTAAAGTTATGTTTAAGACCGAAACAAAAGAAGCACAGCAAATTCTTGAAAGCCAAATTGGGACATTAAAGGATAAACTTGCTTCGCTTGGATTCGACAAGCAAAATTTTGAGTTTGTTAATCAAAGCGAAGGGAATTTGCTTTCGGGATTTGCCAATTACCGAAATGAAGGACGAAACGAGGAGGAAAATCTCCGTCGACAATTCCTTCGCTCATTTGCCAATTTAAGGACAAAGAATGAAAATTATTTCGAAAATATATGGAGGGAAAATGATTTCCAGCATCAATCAAGCGAACGCCAGTGGTAATGCAATTGGAATTGCCACAAAAAAGGAAACCTCGATGGGCAAGGATGATTTTTTGAAATTGTTGACTATACAGTTGAAATCACAAAATCCGATGAAACCTATCGACAATATGGAATTTGCAGCGCAACTTGCCCAGTTTTCCCAACTCGAGCAATTGACTAATATTCGAACAATTCTGGAAAATCAAAATTCAATTTTTCAGGAGTTGAAACAAACTTTGGAAGGAACTGTTATGGGCACCGTGCTTGGCGATTACGCCACCGCATATTCTAACAAGATGTATTTTAACGGCGACAACACCCCAACAATTGGCTACTCGCTCGATTCTACTGCTCAAAAGGGGGAAGTAATCATCAAAGATGCGAGCGGGCGTGAAGTTCGTAGATTCCCCCTCGATTCCAGAAGCCTCGAACAGGGCGAACATTCTATATCGTGGGATGGCACGGATAATTCGGGCAACAAAGTTCCTGCGGGAGAGTATTATGCCCAGATTGTTGTAACTAATCCAAACGGAAGCACATTTAATGTTTCGACATACGCCACTGGCAAAATCGAGGCGATTCGTTTTAAAACCGATGGGACTGTGTTGGTGATTGATAACGTTGAAATTCCTTTGAAGAATTTGATTTCTGTCAAAACAAAAGTGTAGAAGGGAAATGGAAGTCGATGGGGTGAATTTGCCGTTTTTACCAATTGGTGGGGTCGATGCACTTCGCCAAACGAAAGTCCCTGCACCGGCAAATCCCGCTTTTGGCAAAAGTGATTTCCAGAAAATTTTCGAAGCAGAGGTCAACAACTTAAAATTCTCTGCCCATGCAAAAGCAAGGCTAACAAGCCGTGAAATTTCACTTACCGATGCCGACATTGCAAAATTGCATAATGCAATTCAAACTGTCGAAGCAAAAGGCGGTCGCGAAAGCCTTGTCGTTTTTTCGGACAAGTCGTTTTTGGTTTCAATTCCGAATCGCACAGTTATAACGGTATTTTCGAACAACAATCTTGAGGAGCGTGTAATTACGAACATTGACAGTGTGATTTTCGAATCGTAGCGGAGCTGGACCTCGCCCGATGGCAGGAGGCTCCCCAGATACTCCGAACGACCGAGGAGTTAAAAACAAGAATTTTTTAACCATATTTATCAACAAAAAAGGGAGGTATTATGTCAATTTCAAGAGCACTTTCAATCGGAACAAGTTCATTGCGAAGCCATCAGCGAAGGTTCGACGTTATTGCAAATAACGTCGCAAATATCAATACCTACGGCTTTAAGGGCTCTCGTGTGAATTTTGTAGAACAGTTTAATCAGGTATATAATCGTGGGAGAGCTCCAAATGTCACAACAGGGCAAAATGGTGGTTTGAATCCTTTGCAATTTGGACTTGGTGTTAGGGTTGGCTCTGTTGTAGCCGACCTTTCGCAGGGTGTAATTGAAAACACTGGTCGATCGCTCGATATGGCAATTCAAGGCGATGGTTTCTTTGTGTATCAACTTTATGGCAAACAATATTTCTCCCGTTCCGCACCAATAATCCGCGATAGCGAAGGAAATTTGATTGACCCAACAACCGGCGCTATATTGCAAGGCTACAGTGTTGTCAGAAATGCTAATGGTTTTATTATTCGGGATGCCAACGGGATTAGTTCGTTAAATAAGACAATTTCCAATTTGCAAATTCCGACAACAACTATTTCGCCCCCAAACCAAACCCAGAATATCCGATTAGTTGGCAATCTTGACGCAAACACTGCAACAGATGGCACCGCCGTTACAAGTATAACAATTTACGATAACAATGGAACTTCGCACGTGCTTAGCTTTACTTTTACCAAAACTTCTAATCCAAACGAATGGTCTCTTTCGGCTACTATCGATGGGAATGCACTGACTTTGGGAACAACTACCATCACATTCAACCCCGACGGCACGATTAACACACCTACAAGTTTGACCATTAATGCATCGGATTTAAACACTGCACTGGGGCAGGATGTATTCGATGCAACAACTCCCAAAAACATTAATGTTGAACTTGCCCCTACCGCCAATCTTTTGCAAGGTATTACTCAATTTGCAGGAACAAGCACTGTTAGCTTTTCTTATCAGGATGGTTACACTTCGGGTGGGTTAGCCGACCTTTCGGTGGATGACACCGGCAAAATTTGGGGCTCCTTCACAAATGGCAAAACAGAATTGCTTGGGCAAGTTGCAATCGCACGTTTCGCAAATCCAGCTGCATTGGTTCGCGAAGGCAATAATTTCTTCTCTGTGTCCCCCGATAGCGGAATTCCAATCTTCGGAACTGCAAACGAAACTTTCTCTTCGACAAGGATTTATTCTGGTGCACTTGAACAATCTAATGTGGACCTTGCTGAGCAGTTTACTGATATGATTACAACACAGAGGGCATTCGAAGCAGCTGCACGAACAATTACAATTACCGACACAATACTTGCTGAAACTAATAATTTGAAGCGATAATAATGAAATAATAGAAAGGTAAATGAAAAAAGGGGCGAATTTTCGCCCCTTCTTTATTTTAACCCGAATTATGCATTAGAAATATCCAAAGGGGGAGAAAAATTATCGATATTTTCAAACAATCCCTTAATCCAAGCTCTTCTTTCTGGCTTAACG